>JAXHTF010000235.1 GCA_034211275.1 Acidobacteriota bacterium | reverse complement strand
TCTTCCTTCTTGGGCTCCGGGGCTGGCGCTGGCTTGGCTTCCGCCGCCGGCTTGGCGGGCTCCGGCTCCGGCTTGGGCTTGGCCCGCTCGGAAGCGGGCAGCGTCTTGATGCTCGGCTCGACCCGATTGATCATCGTGCGGGGACGCTTGGGCCGGAGCGGATTGACCGGAGCCTTGGAGGGTAGGGGACGCCGCCGCAGCTGGGCTGCGGTGGTGGCGTTGGTGTCGTCCTCGCCGTCCCGAAGGATGACTTCCCGGGCAGGAGTCAGCTTCTTACCCTGCAGGATGGCCTGCAGAATGTCCGTATCAATCTGTGCGTCATCACCTTCGACGCGCACGCCGATGGACTTGAGCTTGAACACGAGGTCCTGCGAGGGCAGCCCCATCATTCGCGCTAGGTCTTGGACCCGAATCTTTCCCATATGCCTGTTAGCTCTCCAATGCTACGAGTGACCGCCTGGGTATCTAAGCGCTTGTAGCCGGTTGCTCTTAGTCGTTCTCCGTCTCCGAGGCGGTGTCTGTACTATCTGTCTGCGCCAGCTCGGCAGCTTCGTCGCTGGCATCATCCCCGTCGTCCTCGGACGCACGGGGCTGCAAGGCTTCGCTCTCCTGGAAGGCCCGGCTGAGGGCCGCCATGAAATCGTCGTCGGCCATGGTCGGGGTGGCGGGCTCTTCCACCAGCTCGAAGGCGTCGTCGTCCGCTGCCTCGGCCTCCGCGGCGGGTTGCCGCAGGCGCTGCTCGGCCTCCGTCACCCATTCGATGATGGTGTCGGCGAGCTTGGGGCCGACCCCCTCGACCTCGGTGAGATCTTCCTTGGTGGCCTCCAGCAGGGCGTTGAGGGTGCCCAGGCCGGTGGCCTGCAGGGCCTCGGCGGTCTTGGCGCCGACGCCGGGGATCTCCGTCAGGTCAAGCTCCACGTCCGCGCCGGGCTCCGTCGGGACCTGGTCGATGGCACCCTGGAGCATGCGGGCGAGGGCGTCAGCCACCTCGTCCTTGACGTCGCTCTCGCTCTTGATGTCGATCTTGGCGCCGATGAGCTCGGCGGCCAGCCGGACGTTCTGGCCGCGCTTGCCGATGGCCAGAGAGAGCTGCTCGTCTTCCACGATGACGTCCAGATGGGGGACCTCGCCGTGGTGAGTGACCGAGACGCGGGTGATCTTGGCCGGCGCCAGGGCGCTTTGGGCGAAGGTCACCAGGTCGTCGCTGTATTCGATGATGTCGATCTTCTCGCCGCGCAGCTCGCGGATGATGGACTGCACGCGGGAGCCCTTCATGCCGACGCAGGCACCCACCGGGTCGACGTCCCGCTCACGGCTGAACACCGCGACCTTGGCGCGCTCGCCGGGAGCCCGCACGGCGCTCTTGATCACCACGGTGCCGTCGTAGATCTCGGGCACTTCCATCTCGAAGAGCTTGACCAGGAGTCGCGGGTCGGTGCGGGAGAGGACGATCTGTGGCCCCTTGGGCTGGGTGTGGACATCGACGATGACGCCGCGGATGCGCTCTCCCTGGCTGTAGCGCTCGTGGCGGCTCTGCTCGCTGCGCGGGCAGATGGCCTCGGTGCGTCCCAGGTCGACGATGATGTCGCCGCGCTCGAAACGCTTGACGGTGCCGTTGACCACCTCACCGACACGGTCGATGAACTCGTCGTAGATCTTTTCCCGCTCCGCCTCGCGAATACGCTGGTAGAGCACCTGCTTGGCACTCTGGGCGGCGATCCGGCCCAGTCCTTCAGTGGAGATGGGCAGCAGGATCTCGTCGCCGATGGCGGCGTCTTCTTTATGATCCTGCGCCTCTTCCAGGCTCCACTGGCCGAGGGGATCTTCCACCTCTTCGACCACGGTCTTGACGATGAACGCCTCGAATTGGCCGGTCTCGGTGTCGAGCTTCGCCCGCACCGGTTCCTTGATGCGGTGCTGCTTCTTGGCAGCGGAAGCCATCGCGTCCTCGAGAGCCTTGACCCAACGGTCGAGCTCGATTTCCTTCTCCCGGGAGACCTGTCGCAGAATCTCGGCGAAGTTGACTTCAGAGGCCTGTGCTTGAGCCATGGTCGTTCTCGTTCTTCCTACTCAGAGTTCTATTTCGAGCCGTGCCAGCTCGATCGCGGACAGCGGAATCTGGTGTTCCAGAGTTCGCGGCTGTCCCGTCTTCTTGTCCGTGCCCCGAGTCTCTACAACCGCCAGGACACCATCGTCGAGCCGCTCCATGCGACCGATGATGGTCTGTCGCTCACCGTCCTCGTTGCGGAATCGAACCCGGGCGAGGTGGCCGAGGAACCGTTGGTAGTCCTTCGGCCGGTAGAGCTGGCGGTCGAGCCCGGGTGAGCTCACCTCCAGGGTGTAGCGCCCACGGCCGAAGTCTTCGACATCGAGCAGCGAGGAGATCTGTTTCGAGACCCGCTCGCAGTGCTGAATCGTGACCGCTTCCGGATGGTCCAAGACCACCAGGAGACGTCCACCCTTGAATTCGGCATGGGCCAGCTCGCAGCCTTCACCCTCGGCGATGGCTTCGAGCTCAGCAACCAAGCTTGGGCTGAGAGCGCTACCCGACATGTGCTCGCTTCCGTCGTAACCTTTCCGAATCTCGGCCGGTACCAGGTTGGTCTATCTAGGTGCTAAGCCAGCGATCCGCAAAGTACCGATGAATGCGGCAAAACCTTACACCAACAAAAAAAGTGGGCGGTTGCCCACCTGCTTGCTCGCACGAGGCTCTATCTCACAAGACAAATGCCGCACGGGACGAATCTCGCCCGAGGCGAGCGCCAACCCAATGGAGTATACGCGCCTCGAATCCCGATTTCAAGGGAACTTGCACGTGTCCGGATGGTACCGTCGCAGGCCTCCGGGTGCCAAAATGGCAGAGCCTCGAGCGGTGGTGGAGGGGGCGGAGGAGCGTGCCTTCGCCTCGACTCCCTGCGTAGCGACGGCTTTCTACCTGCTACCGTTGGCAGGCAGTTTGCAAAAGTTCTGTGCGAGATTGATCCGACTGTAGATTCAAGGATACGAGCCAAAGCCAAGATCCCCAAGGCTAAGATTCAAAGCCACGATCCAAGGAGAGAGCACCTCGATATGCAAAGCCCAACGTCCAAACGTCCCCTCGTCACCGGTTTGCTTCTGGTGGGCGCCGTCGTCTTCGGCATGGTGCTGGCCGGCAGCTTGGAGATCACTCCCCAGGCCATCGGTTCCAACCTGCCGCCCCAAACGCTGACCGTCGAAGAAGCCCGCAGCGGCTCCGCCGGCGTGCCCAGCTTCGCCGATCTGGCGGAGGCGGTGAGCCCGGCGGTGGTCTCGATCCGCGCGACCAGTTTCGAAAGCGCCCCCTCCGGCCGCGGTGGCGGCATCGATCCCTTCGAATTCTTTTTCGGCCCGCGGGACCGCCAGCAACAGCAGCCGGAGCAGCAGCAGCCTCGGGAGTTCCGTCAGGACTCCGGCGGTAGCGGCTTCTTGGTCAGCTCCAACGGCCTGGTGGTGACCAACAATCACGTGGTGGACGGCGCCAGCGACCTGGTGGTGATGGTGGACGAGCGGGAGTATCCGGCGACGGTGAAGGGTACCGATCCGGACACCGACATCGCCCTGCTGCAGATCGAGGGCTCGGAGTTTCCCTACCTGGCGCTGGGCGACAGCGAGGCCCTGCGGGTGGGGGATTGGGTGATGGCCATCGGCAGCCCCCTGAGCCTGGATCACTCGGTGACCGTCGGCGTGGTCAGTGCCAAGGACCGTAGCGGCCTGGGCTTGGGCCGGGACGTCTCCTTCGAGAACTTCATTCAGACCGATGCGGCGATCAACTTCGGTAATTCCGGTGGCCCGCTGGTCAACCTCCGCGGTGAAGTGGTGGGCATCGCCACCGCCATCAACTACGGCGCCGAGAACATCGGCTTCGCGGTGCCCGTGAGCACCCTCAAGTCGGTGCTGCCGCAGCTGCGGGACGAAGGCCGGGTGAGCCGCGGTTATCTGGGCCTGGACATCGCCAACCTGGACTACGAATCGGCTCAGGCCTTCGGTATGGAGGACACCAACGGTGCGCTGGTCAACTCGGTGCGCTCCGGGACCCCCGCCGAGAAAGCCGGCCTGCGCCACGGCGACGTGGTGATCCGCGCCGATGAGCGGGTAATCGAGAATACTCGCGACCTCATCGACTATGTCTCCAGCAAGGGCCCCGGCGCCAAGGTGCAGCTGGAGGTTCTGCGCGGTGGCGAGACCGTCACCAAGACCGTCGAGCTCGCTGAGCGTCCCGGGGCCGAGGTCGCGGACCTCGAGGACGACGGCGAAGATTCCGGCAGCATCGATTGGCTGGGGATCCAGTACCAGGATCTGACCCCGGGAATTCGGGACGCCCACGGCATCCCGGAGGATATGGACGGGGTGTGGATCACCGCCGTCGAGCCCTCCAGCCCGCTGTACGAAGAGAACGTGCGGCGGGGCCAGGTGGTCACCGAGGTCAACGGTACGGCCATCACCGGATCCTCCAGCTTCGAGGAAGCGGTGGGCAGCATCACCTCCGGCGGCTATCTGCGGCTCTATGTCGTCACCGTCAGCCCGCGCTTGGACCGCCCGGTGGGCCGCTTCGCCTTCGTGCGGGTGCCCTGACGGGGCCGAGCCTCTTCCTGATCCCAACGGGCCGGCCGCCGCGGGGCAGCCGGCCCGTTCTGTATGCGGCGGGCTCCGCGGAGCTTTCTATCCCTCATGCCTTCCGATAACCTCTGGAGCCATGGCAAAGAGCGACAAGAGCTATAAAGCGACGGTGTTGGTGGTGGACGACGAGGAGTCCATCCGGGAGAGCCTGCGTATGATCCTCGAGTACGAGGGCTATCGGGTGGATGAGGCCGCCGGCGGTTCGGCGGCGCTGACCCGGGTGGCGGCGGGCTCGCCGGATGCGGTGCTGCTGGATATCAAAATGCCCGAGATGGACGGCCTGGAGGTGCTCAAAGCCTTCCGCGAGCGGGGCTATGACATGCCGGTACTGATGATCACCGGCCACGGTGACGTGAGCACCGCCGTCGAGGCCACCCGCGCCGGCGCCTTCGACTTCTTCGAGAAGCCCCTCCAGCGGGAGCGGGTGCTGCTCTCTCTGCGCAACGCGGTGGAAAGCTTCCAGCTGCAGCAGGAGAACAAGACCCTACGCCACGAGCCGGACGAGCTCATCGGTGCCTCGCCGGCCATGCGGCGGTTGCAGGAGACCATCGAGAAGGCGGCGCCGACTCCGGCGACGGTGCTCATCACCGGCGAGAGTGGCACCGGCAAGGAGCTGGTGGCGCGAGCCATCCACCGCCTCAGCGCGCGCAGCGACAAGGCCTTCGTGCAGGTCAATTGCGCCGCCATCCCCGACGAGCTCATCGAGTCCGAGCTCTTCGGGCACGAGAAGGGGAGCTTCACCGGCGCCGTGCGCAAGCAGGCGGGCAAATTCGTCGTCGCCGACGGCGGCACCATCTTCCTCGACGAGATTGGCGACATGTCTCAGCGCACCCAGGCCAAGGTGCTACGGGTGCTGCAGAACGGCGAGGTGGAGCCCGTGGGCGCCGGCAGCTCCATCCGGGTGGACGTGCGGGTAGTAGCGGCCACCCACCGCAATCTAGAGGAGGAGATCGCCGAGGGCCGCTTCCGGGAGGATCTCTTCTACCGCCTCAACGTGGTACCCATCCGCACCCCGCCGTTGCGGGAGCGCTTGGAGGACGTCCCGCTGCTGGTGGACTACTTCGTCCGGCGCTACGCCAACGCCAACAATTACAGGGCCAAGGAATTCTCTCCGGAGGCCCTGGCCTATCTCAAATCCCTGCCGTGGAAGGGCAATATCCGCGAGCTGAAGAATCTGGTGGAGCGGCTGCTGATTCTGGCCCCCGACGACGAGCTGTCCAAGGACGACGTCATCACCGCCGCCGGTGGCGCCCAGCCGGAGCTTTCTTCGGCACTGATGGCGATCAAGACCCTCCGCGAGTTCCGCGAAACCGCCGAGCGCCTCTTCCTGCTGGAAAAACTCGACGAGAACGAGTGGAACGTCACCCAAACCGCCCAGGCCATCGAAACCCCGCGAAGCAATCTGTACAAGAAGCTGGATCAATACGATATCCAGCGGAAGTAGGGGCAGCCTTACCCAAGGCGCTCCTGGGAGCGCCGGCTTGCAGCCGGCTCTGGGACGCCACTGACCGTTGCTAGCTCGAATCCGTTCGGGCTTCGGCAGTGCCGACCACCGAAGCCAGCCCCTTGTAGCTCTCCCGCAGCCGCTCCGCCCCATTCTCCGCCGCGAGCTCGTCCAGCCGGTGCTGGGCCAAGGCCACGAGCTCTCGCCCCAGATGGGCCGGCAGCTCCTCTGGATCGGGCTGGGGGAGCTCCGCCGCGAAGCGCTCGACTTGCCGGGCGGCTCGTCGCACCAGCTCGAGGAGAGCCGCAAAGCTCGGATCGGAGAGGGGCGGGTCGCCGCGGTAGATCTCCACTCGGGCGCCGGAGCGCGGAGACTCGTCCTCTGCGCCCAGCCCCAAGCAATGCAGAAACCAATCCGCGGGGAATCTACCCGTCGCCGCGCGCAGGCCGGCGTAGTCCGCCAGCAATTCGTCCAGCAGATTGTTGCGCATGCCGCCGAGAGCCCGTCGGGTGAAGCAGTGGGTGGCCTCATGCTCCAGTCGGATGCGTAGCGATAGATCGAGCCACCGCCCCTCGTCCAGACCGAGGTCCGCGGCGTCGACGCCGCTGTAAGGCCCCCGGGAGAGGATCAGGAACGTGTCCTGATAGAGCTCCTTGCGCGGGCGCAGGCTAACCATCTCCTCGCGCCAGGAGGGATTCGCTCGCTGCTCCGGCGGCAGGCTTTCCCACCGCTCCCGGTGCTGCCAGATGCGCGCCCAATTGTTGTAGCCGGCCACCGCCGCGGCGCCCTGGGCGGCGGGCACCGGGACGGGCTCATTGCGCCGGGCCAGGGCCTGAACCAGGCGCACAAAGTCCGGCCGGTGGGGGACCTGGAGGTAGGGAATGCGCCCCGCCAGGCTCGAATGAAGAATCAAGCGGACTTCTTCGGGCCGCTCCAGCGAGAGCCCGATGGCTTCCGGAAACGCCGAGGATGGATTGCCGGCGAGGGTGGCGGAACGGTAGGCAGGAGTTTGGCTGATGCCTTCTCGAATCGGGAAGGATAGCTGGGGCAGATGCTCCCGCAGCACCTCTAGGGCCCCCGGGCTCTTCCCGACACCTCGCGGGTCCTTGGATTGAGCACCTCGGGACTCCATTTCCCAGGTCTCCCAGATCTCGACAAAGGGAGCGTCGTCGAGGGGCAGCGCCTGATTCCACCTCCGGGCGGGCTCGCGATAGGGGCTTTGGAGATAAGCCTCCAGCTCTTGCCGGTGGTCTGGGGATAGCTCCTTCCCATCGTCTAAATCTTGAAGGTATCGCTTCATTCCGATAACTTAACACCCCTGATGTATGACTCATCCGGCCCTCGGTGGTGGGGTGGCGGCGAAGCTGGTGCGGCGGCACTCCCCGGGACCCGGTGCCGGGGGTGCTGAGGCCTGCGGACACGGGGCCGCTCAGCCGGCAGGCATCCTATCGGCTCCTAAAGGAAGGGCTTCGGTCCTCGGTCAGGTACTCCTTGCTGACCGGGCTCTTCCTCCTGGCCGGTCTCGTGCTGCCGGCCGGGCCTCTGCACGCTGCCGCAAACGGCTCGGTGGAGAGACTCGAGAGCGGCCTCAGCCTGGAAGAGCTCATCGCCCTGACCCTCGCCAACGATCCCAACATCGCCCTCGCCGACCTGCGGGTGGACTCCGCCCGGGGCGGCCTGCTGGTGGAGCAGGGCCTCTTCGAGCCCCTCCTGGAGAGTGACTTCTCCCACCTCGATGCCCGCTCTCCCCAGGCCGGGGGCACCGTGGACGAGAGTGCCGTCACCGACGTCTCCGCCGGCTGGTCGCATCTACTGCCGTCGGGGCTCTCCATGGACGCATCCGTGGCGGTACAGCGCCAGGAACCGGAGGACGGCGTCGGCCTGGAGACCACCACCCTGTCCTGGACCTTTCGCCAACCCCTGCTGCGGGACCGTGGCCGGCGGGTTGTGGCGGCGGGGTTGCTGGCGGCGGAGGAAGAGCTGACCGCCCAGACCTGGGATCGAGTCGACGAGGTGGCCCGCCGCATCGTGGCAGCGGTCTCCCAGTACTGGCAGGTGGTGGCGGCGGACCAGGATCTGCGAATCCTGCGCATTTCCGAGGAGAGCTCCCGCACCCTGCTGGCCAACACCCAGCGCCTGATCGAAGCGGATCTGTTGCCGGCGGCGGATCGGGTGCTGGTGGAAGCGGATCTACTAGCCAAGGAGACCGCCACCCTCAGTGCCGAGACCGCACTCTACGCCGCGCGCCAAGATTTGGAGCTGGTCACCGGCACTCTGCAGGCCGGGGGCGCCGGCTTGCCCTTGCCCGTCGGCGAGTTCTCGGATCTGCGCCTGCCCGCGGGCATCGGCGGGGAGTCGGGCCCGGCCGGGGGTGGGGGAGCGGAGGACGTGATCGGGGTGAGCCGGGTCGTGGCCAGCGCGGAGAGCTGGGTCGCCCGGGCGATGACGACGCGCCCGGAAATCCAGGCCGCCGAGCTGCGGCTGGAGGCCGGGAGCCTCCGCGAGGAAGCGGCTCGCAACGGCTTGCTGCCCCGGGTCGACCTGCTCCTCACCCCTGGCTACGAGACCCTCAGCCTCGATACCGCTGGCTTCGCGCCGGTGCCGGATCTCGATGGCGAAGCCTCCGGGTTCAGCGCCACTCTGGGCATCGGCCTGAGCTGGCCGTGGCTTCGCCGCGCTGCCCGCGGACGGCTGATCCAGAGCACCTCGGCGCGCCGGCAGCAGGCCTTGCAGCTGGACCTGGTCCGCGACGACGTCATCGCCGGAGTGCGCAAGGCGCTGGACGCGGTGGACCGTAGCGCCGTCCAGGTGGCCAAGGCCGCCCGGGGCGTCGCCCTCTTCGAGCAGGCGGTGAGCAATGAGGAGAAGAAGCTGAAGGCAGGAAGCTCGACCCTCATCGACGTCATCGGTCAGCGGGATCGATTGACCAGCATCCGACGCCAGGAGATCCAGGCCCGCTTTGCCCTCGCCCTGGCGGTGCTCGATCTGCGCTTCCAGACCGGCACGCTGGTGGAGGTACGACAGAACGTAGCCGAAGAGGCAACCCTGCGGGTGCCGGTGCAGGCGGTGCTGACGCTGCCGGAGAACCAAGAATCGGTGCTGGCAGGAGCTTCCAGTCCATGAGCCGCATCTTCCGCAAGGTCGCCCTCGAGCGCCTTTCCTCCCCGGAACAGCTGGACCAGCTGATGCAGGTCACCCGGCCCTCGGGCTGGCTGGCCCTGGGCGGCGTCGGACTGCTGCTCTCCGCGGCCCTCTTCTGGGCCTGGTTCGGTTCCATTCCCACCCTCGCCGGCGGCGAGGGGATCCTGGTGCGCCGGGGCGGAGTGTCCAACCTCTCGGTCACCGCTTCCGGTCGGGTGGAAGAGGTGCTGGTGAATACTGGTCAGCTGGTGGAAGCGGGCAAGCCGGTGCTGACCCTGCAGCAAGAACCCCTGCTGCGCCAGATCGAAGACACCGAGGAGCGCCGGCGTTCCCTCGCCGCGGAGCTCGAGGAGCTGCGGGAGTACGCCCGGGAACAGCGCCGCCTCACCGGTTCCAACCAGGCCCAGCAGCGCGCCAACCTGGAGCGCAGCCTGGCCACTAACCGCAAGGAAGTTGAGCTGCTGGAAGAGCGGCTGGAGGCGGA
>JAXHTF010000234.1 GCA_034211275.1 Acidobacteriota bacterium | reverse complement strand
GCAGAGTCAAGAGGATCCATTATCCTACGAGTCCCATCATTGTAATACAATGCCCCCTTAGTACGCTGAATATTGACATCTGCTCCCCGCTCCAACAACAGTCTCACAACATTGAGATAGCGTGCCGAAGGTGGCGAAGGCGTGGAAGAGCGCGTCGGGGATCAGGGTGTGGGACGCCACGATGCTCGAGCTGCCGTCGTCGTTCGGCAGGCGATCGTATTCTTCGGGGTAGAGCTCCCGCTGCTTCTCCAGTGCTTTTTGCAGCTCGTCGCTGGCTTCGGTGAACGGAATCGTCTTGATCCAGGCCATGGTCGTCATCCTTTCTGCTTGTACGGTCTCGCTCTTGCCGGGCCGATTCAGGGAACCTTCCCGCTCGGCCGGCACGACGTATCCGTGGGTAAACGGGGATGCCCCGTCAGACTACCGCAAGCCCTAGAAAGGCCTACAGCAGACTCCTAGAACCCATGGCTTCACGAGGACCGCTGGCGGGCCCCGGTGCCGTTGTCCGTAGGCTGGCCCGGTAGCAGATCAAAGTGCTAGCAGTTGCTGCAATGAAGGACATTCTTCCCTGGGAGACCGCTTCGGCATATCCTCTTCTAAATGCAACAGGACAGAGGGAGCAACGGTCCGATGGGGAGCCCTGCCGCGGGTAGCGCTGCGGGTGCTGGCAGTGCCCCTCGATCTTCGCCCCCGAGTCGTAGGGAACGACGGCTCGGGATCGGCCGGCGGGGGGCGCCTTGAGCGACTCCAGATCCCGGGACAAGGGAGCCTCCGGCACCTACGATCCGCTAGCGGATACTCCTACCGAATACATTGGCCCGACGACGCCGGAGTCGGGGATACCCGTCCGCGGTGGTATCGAGACCCGGCCCATTGAGCAGCTGCCGAATATCGGCGATCACCCGGCGGACCTGGTGGGGGCCACCATCGGCTCCATCCGCGTCCTCGAGCACCTGGCGGAGGGCGGCATGGGGCAGCTCTATGTCGGCTTCGACGAGAAGCTCCGGCGCCGGGTGGCCCTGAAGGCGTTGCGCAGCGACCGAATGAGCGAGCAGTCGCGGTCCCGGATGTTGCGGGAAGCGCGGCTCCTCTCCCAGCTCCACGATCCCAACATCTGCCAGATTTACGGTTACCTGGAAGGGCCGGGGCAGGATTTCCTGGTGCTCGAGCTCATCGAGGGGCAGACCCTCAGCCGGGCGATGGCGGCGGGGCTGGAGCCGGCGGTGAAGCTGCGGGTGGCCCAGCAGCTGGCGGAGGTGCTGGCCCGAGCCCACGGCCAGGGAGTGATCCACCGGGACCTCAAGCCTTCCAACGTCATGCTCACCTCCGACCATGAGGTGAAGGTGCTGGATTTCGGCCTGGCGTTCTCCACCGACGAGGCCGCTGCCCGCCGTTCCGAGATCCTGCGGCGGGACGAGGAGTTGCGAGATTCCGGAGACCTGGATCGGGGCCTGCTGACCGGGGCCATGGAGGCCCTGCGGACTCAGCACGGGACGGTGTTGGGAACGGTGGCCTACATGAGCCCGGAGCAGGCCCGTGGTGGGCAGGTGGCGGCGCCGGCGGATATCTATTCTCTGGGGCTGCTGACGGAAGAGCTGCTCACCGGGCGGCACCCGTACCAGGGGGTGAAGTCGGTGGAGGAGCTCATGGAGCGGGTGCTCCACGGGGCCCCGGATCCTCCCCCGGACCTCGACTCGGACCTGGAGGAGTTGATCCGGCGCATGCGCTCGACGGTGCCGGAAGCGCGGCCTTCGGCGGCGGACGTGGCGCAGCGGTTGCGCTGGATCCGGGACAAGCCGCGGCGGCGCCTGCGCGGGCGATTGGTGGCCGGGGGAGTGGTGGCGCTGTTGCTGGTGGTGGCGCTGGCGGTGTTCTTCCACATCCGGAAGCTGTCGGAGGAGCGCAACCACGCCTTGGAGTCGGAGCAGCGGGCGTTGTCGGCACGGCGGGAGGCGGAGGAAGTGGTGGCCTTCCTGGAGGATATGTTCGAGGTTTCGGAGCCCGGCCGTGCCCAGGGCGAGACCGTCACCGCCCGGGAGATTCTCGACGCCGGTGCCGAGCGCATCCGAGACGAGCTGGGGGAGCAGCCCCTGGTGCAGGCGCGGCTGATGGCCACCATCGGTTCGGTGTACTTCGGCCTGGGGCTCTACGAGCCGTCCCTGGAGCTCTTGGACTCCAGCCTGGCGCTTCGCCGACAACACCTGCCTGCCGAGGCTCCGGAGGTGGCGGACGGGGCGGTACGGCTGGCGGCGCCGTTGCGGGTGGTGGGCCGGTACGAAGAGGCGGAGGCGGCGCTTCTGGAAGCTCGGCGGATCCACGAGAGCAACCCGGCCACCGGACCCTTGGATCTGGCCCGTACACTTTCCGCTCTCTCCTATCTCTACGTCACTGTGGCGCGTTACGACGAGGCCGAGTCCCTGGCCCGACAATCCCTCGATCTGCGGCTGGAAGAGCTATCGAAGGACGATCCGGGAGTGGTCCTGGGAATTCGCCGCTTGGCGGATATCTACCGCCACCAAGGGCGGTTGGAGGACGCCCTGACGGAGCAGCTGAGAGCCCGAGAGATTCTCCAGGTCAAGGAAGGGGTCGAAGAGCTCGCCCTGGGAGAAGTCTCCTACGATTTGGGGGTCCTGCTGACCCAGCTGGGGCGTTATGCCGAGGCCGAGGGCAATCTCCAGCGGAGCCTGCCGATCCTGCGCAAGACCTACGGCTCCCAGCACCACGAGGTGGCCCGGGCGATGAACGCTTTGGCCATCGTCTATCGGCGCCAGAAGCGCTTTGAGGAAGCCGAGAGCTTGCTCCAGGAAGTGATCCGGATCTGGTCTTCCGGTTTCGCCGAGAAGAGTCACAACCTGGGATTTGGCTACAACAACCTGGGCACTATCTACCTGAATACGGAGCGGTGGGAAGAAGCGGAGGCTCCGTTCCAACAAGCCCTGGAGATCTTCGAGCAATTTCATGGGCCGGAGCACCCCAACGTCTCGATGGTGCTGATGAACCTCGGCCAGCTGTATTGGGCGCAGGAGCGCTTCGCACCCGCGAGAACGAGCGTGGAGAGGGCACTGGCCATCGATCGCAAGACCGCCGGTGAGGACCATCCCCACGTCGGCTGGGATCTCCACCTGCTGGCAAATATCCAGCGAGACAGCGGCAACTATGCCGAAGCGGAGGAGCTCTACCGGCAGAGCCTGGAGATTCTGGAGGCTTCCTTGGGGGCGGACCATCCGGAGGTGGCCAAGGCGCGGGCCGAGTTCCTCGCCATGATGCAGGCCCAGGGGCGGGAGGGGGCGGCGGCGTAGAAGGCGGGGTGGATGGCCGGATAGAGCTCCGAGCTCAGTGAGTCCGGCGGGCCAGCGGCGCGTGCCGCAGGATGGCGTCGAGCTCGGCGGCGGCCTGTTCCGGGACCAGGAGGTCCTCCGGCAAGTAGGCCACCAGCCACACCGCGGCGGTCGACCGCAGGACCTTGACCCGGACGCCGTCGGTGATGGGGGTGCCGAAGGGGCCTTCAGCGTCTTCCAGCAGCGGCTTGCCGCCGAGGGAGAAGGGGCCGCGGAGGGATTCCATGGATTCGTCCTCCGCGCCGGCCCGCAGGGTCAGGGGCGGGGTGAAGCTGCCCTCGGCGAGGACGCAGCAGGGAACCATGAGCCGGACGGAGAGAAAGTTGTTGACGTCCACCAGCGGGTGGATCCGCGGTAGCTCTTCGTCCTTGAGCAGCCGCCGCAGCAGCGCTTCCGACGAGGGCCGGTAGCGGGTGGGATCGCAGCCCGCCTCGCGAAACCGCTTGCGCACCGCCGCCACCACCGGATCCTTTGCCACCGGGACGCCGCTCCAGCGCTCCCGCGCTTCCTCAGCCACCTTCCGGTGCATGGCATTCCGCGCTTCTTCGTTCTCTTCCTCTGCTTCCAGCCGGGCCCAGAAGAGCTCCCAGCCGGGGAGCTGGAGGTCGAGGTCTTTGCGGGGGTCGAGGATCTGGGGCGCGTCGTGGGTGCTCATGGGAAAGATCTTGCCACATCTGCGGAGGGCCCGAAACGGAGCTCGCCGGTTGGGGGGACCCACTTGTTGGTTTTGGTTCTTGTTGGTTCAGGGGCCGGTTCGCGTCCAGGCGCCGAAGTCGCCGCTTTCGAAGCCATCGAGGAAGAAGCCCAGGGGGGCGGCGCGCTCGTGGGAACCCACGTCGCAGCGGCGTTGGCCGTTGCCGTCGCCGTCGGCGGGTCGGGCGCCGAGGCGCTGGTCGACGGAAGGGCAGCCCGCTGCGACGGCGGCGTCGATGGCGGCGCTGGTGGCCAGAGGCCGCAGGGTGTCCGTGGGGCCGCCGTAGTCGCCCAGCGCCTCGAGCTGAGGGTCGGCGACGCTGGTCTGGTCGCTGGTCAGTGCCAGCCCGCAGGTGTCGCCGGGGCTTTCCAGGTTGCCGCCAGCGCTGGCCACGACGTTGCCGGCGCAGGCGCCGTCCACCAGCACGTTGGTCAGTGTCATGCTGCCGTTGTTGCGAATCGCCGGCCCGCTGCCCGCGCTGTTGCCGGTGACGGTGGAGCTGACCACGGTCATGGATTGACCGCTGTTGGTGTAGAGACCACCGCCGGCTCCGCCGCCGTTGACCGTGTTGCCGCTGACGGTGACGTTGGTCAAAAAGGCAGTGCCGTGGTTGTCGATGCCCCCGCCATGATCCTCGGTGGTGTTGTTGGCGATGGTGGAATCGACAACGGTGAGGGATCCGTCGTTGCGAATGCCGCCGCCGGCACCGGTGGCGAAGCTGCCGAGGAGGCTGACTCGCTCCAAATGGAGCGTGCCGGCATTGCGAATGCCGCCGCCGTTGCCACCGCCGGAGTCTCCTTCCCGCAGCTGTAGATCGACCAGCCGGACACTTCGGCCGTCGAAGTTAGGATCGACCTCGAAGATCCGGTCGAGACGGTCGGCATCGAGAATCGTCAGCCGAGCTCCGGCGCCGCGGATCTCCACGTCGTCGGTGAGGTCGAGATCTCCGCTCAATCCCGCGTCGTCGCCGGCTGGTCCCAGAGAGAGCAAATAAGTCCCGGCGGGAACGACGATGGCATCCATCACGGCAGGTCCCGCACCACCCGCCGGGCAGCCGTCCACCGCGGCGTTGGTGTTGGTGGCGAGGACCGCTTCACGCAAAGAGCACTGACCATCCATGGCCAGGGAGTCGGCGTCGGTGGTCACCGAGACGACGGTGGCCCCTGCAGGGGCGATGGCGGTCAGCAGCAGGACGACGAGGACGAGAGAACCAGCACGCAGCATCACAAACCTCCCAAGGGGGGACTCGAGAGAATAAATCGATGCTTTTCTATATCACGATCTTCGCCGGCTGTCATTGTCGAGGAGGCCGGTCAAAGGTCTCTCGGGCAATGCGAAGGGGAGTTGTTGCTTCGGTGTCGAACCGCTCCAAGGTATTGAGAAAAAGGACCTTATGAGAAGGGACCCACTTGTTGGTTTCCCAGGTCCGAGAGGGCGCCCGATAGGTGGTACCCACTTGTTGGTTGGTCCCAGGGCTCTTGCGGTCCCGCCCTCCCGGCCGGCTGGAAGCCAGCGCTCCCAGGGCACTTGCCGAGGGTGGGACCCAAGTGTTGGTCGATGGGTGGTACCCACTTGTTGGTCGCTTCCAAGGCTTGCGCCGAGGGTGGTACCCAAGTGTTGATTCGTCCCCTACTTCTTCTTCACATGCTGGTCGAAGAAGGCCGCCATGCGCTGGTAGAAGTGGTTCGTCTCGGCGGCTTTGAAGCCGTGCTTCTGGCCGGGGTAGATGCCTTCCTCGAAGTCGATGCCGGCATCGATGAGGGCCTTGGTGAAGACGAAGGTGTTCTGGGGATGGACGTTGTCGTCGGCGGTGCCGTGGACGATAAAGAGGGGGTCCTTGAGGTTGGCGGCGTAGGTGAGGGGGGAGGAGTTCTTGTAGCCCTCGGGGTTGTCGTCGGGATGGTCGAGGTAGCGCTCGGTCCAGATGGTGTCGTAGAAATACCAGCTGGTCACCGGCGCGCCGGAGACGCCGGCGGCCCAGGTGCCGGGGCTGTTGAGCAGGGCGTAGAGGGTGTTGCTGCCGCCGCCGGACCAGCCCCACAGGCCGATGCGCTCGCCGTCCACCCAGGGCTGGGAGCGCAGGTATTCCACCGCCGCCAGCTGGGCCTCCAGGTTGTTGGGACCGAAGCGGCGGTGCACGAGGTCGGCGCCCTTCTTGCCGAAGAAGGTGGACATGCGGTTGTCCACCATCAGCACCACGTAGCCGCGGGCGGCCATCCATTTGTGCCACAGGCCGCGGCGGCGGCTGTCCCAGCTATTGCTCACCACCTGGGAGTCGGGGCCGCCGTAGTGGTACATGATCACCGGATATTGGGTGGTCTCGGAGAAGCCTGCCGGCAGCAGGCGGGCAGCGGGGAGGCTGCTGCCTTCCGGGCCGGGGATGGTGAAGAATTGCCATTTGGGCAGGGTTTCGGGATCGAAGCCCACCTGGTAGGGCAGCGGTGCGGCCACCTCGCCGGCGGCGTTGCGCACGGCGTGGCGGGGCGGGTTGTCGGCGTCGGTCCAGCGATGCACCCAATGGCCGCCTTGGGGAGCCACCGTGGCGCTGTGCTGGCCGGCGGCACTGGCGAGGATCTCGGTGCCCTGGGCGCCGAGGCCGATGCGCACCACCTGGCGGTCCTTGGCTCCCAGCTCGCCACGGCCGTAGCGGGTGGCGATGATCGAGCCGGAGGCTTCGTCGACGGCATCCACGGAGGTCACGTGGCCTTCACCGGAGGTCAGCTGGCGCTTCAGGTTGCCTTCGCCGTCGTAGAGGTAGAGGTGGCGCCAGCCGGAGCGGTCGGAGGCCCACAGAATGTCGCCGTTAGCGAGGAAGCGGGTCTCATCCCCCACTCGCACCCAGGTTTCCTCTTCCTCGGTGATCAAGGCCTCGCACTGGCCGCCGGTGGGGCTGCAGTCGAGGAGCTCCAGGCGATTCTGGTCGCGGTTCAAACGCTCCACGGCGAGGCCTCCGTCGAGCTTCCAATGCACTCGCGGCAGATACCACGTGGTGGTGTCGCCGGTGTCGAGCCAGGTGGTGCTGGAGCCCGCCGCCAGGGGTAGCACGCCCACCCGCACCTTGGGATTGGTGGTGCCGGCTTTGGGGTAGCGCTGGGGATTGAGCTGAGGATAGGGGCCGCTGAAGTCGACCAGGGGGTAGATGCCCACGCCCTCCTCTTCGAAGCGGTAGTAAGCGAGGGCCTTGCCGTCGGGGCTCCACCAATAGCCGGTGGAATCCCGGCCCCAAAGCTCTTCCCAATACACCCAATCGGTCTTGCCGTTGAGGATCTCGTTGGCCTTGCCGTCGGAGGTGAGGGCACGCTCGCTGCCGTCGGCGAGGTTGAGCAGGTGCAGGTCGGCATCGCGGACGAAGGCCACCTGGTTGCCGTCGGTGGGAGAGAACTTGGGATCTTCCTCCTCCGCTTCGGTCTCGGTGATGCGGCTGAGGACGCCGCTGGCGACGTCGTAGAGGTAAAGGTCGCCGTTGCCCAGCAGGAGCAGGCGCTGGCTGCCGGGAGCCCACACCGCCGCATCGAAGCTCTCCGGCTTGGGTAGCTCCTCGGTACCTGCAATGGTGACCGTCGTGCCGTCGCCGACGCTGAGGATCCTCAGCTGCTGGCCCTTGCCGTCGTCCCAGGTGTAGGCCAGGAGCTGGCCGTCGGGGCTCCAGACGAAGTCGTCGGCGGAGCGCGGCTTGACGTCCAGGCCGAGGAGCTCGGCGAAGGCCGGCGGCGCGGTGGCGCTGGCCCCTTGGGCCTTCGGGGCGGCCTCCTGCCCGTGCAGCGTTGCGGGTAGCAGGAGGACGGCGCTCACCAGGGCGAGCAGGAAATAGCGGGGGGAATGGGCGACAATAGAACGAGTCATGGTACCTCCGTGGTGAGCGGCCCCGCAGGAACGGTGGAACGACGAACCGACGAGTTTCCGGACCGCAAGCGATGGCAGTGTACCGGGTCCCGGCGAAACAATTCCAGAGCGCGGGCCGTAGTGCCCGCCGAATGCCCCCGAGACGTCCAGAGCAGGTTCTTCTGGATTTTCTCGTAAGCGAGAGCTGATCGCCCAAATTTGCAGAGACTCTATTTCCGCAGAGAATTTCCGCAGAGAGTCCAAATTTCCGCAGAGAATCCAAATCTCCGCAGAGAACCCAACTTCGCGGACACCAAGACCGTAGGAGGATTTCGATACCATGCACCTCACCACTCAGACGCTCGGCTCCGGAAGCCGCTCCGGAAGCTTCCGAGCCCGGCTACGGATCCTCGCTCTTGCCCTGCTACCCCTTTCCCTGCTGCTGCTCCAGGCCTGCGCTCCGCCGGTGGCGGCGGAGGTGGAGACGGAGAGCCGTTCCTTCACCCACACCATCGTCATCGAGGACGGCGAGCCGGTGCGTTTGGCCAACCTGGCGGGTCGGGTCGAGCTGGTGGCCGCCGACGGTCGGGACGTGGTCATCGAGGCCACCGTCCACGCCAACGGCGGTAGCGCGGCGAAGACCCAGGAGCTGCTGGAGAATATGGCCTGGGAAGAGCACACCGGCAGTGACGGCGAGCCGGAGTGGGTGCTCACCTACCCGGTGAAGGAGCATAGTCGTCTGCACTACAACGCCCACGATTGGGGCGCCGGCCACTGGGGACTGATCAAAACCACCACCGTCTACGCCGGGCGCCGGGTCAAATTGTCCACCGCCAACAAGGGTGGCTCCGTCCCCACCCTCTACGCCAATCTGCGCATCCAGGTGCCCTTGGGAGTGGTCTTCCGGTTGGAGAATTCCGTGGGGTTGATCGACGGCCAAGGAACCCTCGGCGGCGATTGGACCCTAGACACCGGCAGCGGCGCGGTGAACCTGGAAGAGTTCGCCGGTCAGCTGTTGGTGGACACCGGCAGCGGCGACGTCACTCTGGGCACGGTGCGGGGGGAGTCCAACATCGACACCGGCAGCGGCGATATCGAGGTCGCCGAGCTCATCGGCAACGGCCGTCTGGATACCGGCAGCGGTGATGTACGCGTGCGCAAGGTGGCTTCCGGCCGCTTGGTGGTGGACACCGGCAGCGGCGATGTCTATCTGGCGGACGGCTCCGCCGGGCGACTGGAGCTGGACACCGGCTCCGGCGAGATCCGGGTCATCGGGGTGGAGATCGAGGAGATGCTGGCAGATACCGGCAGCGGCGACATCGTGGTGGAGTCCTCCCTCGCCCAGGCCCGCCGGCTGGATCTGGACACCGGCAGCGGCGACGTGCGCATTCTCGCCGGCGCCGATGCTTCCTTCGACGTGGCGCTGGACAGCGGCAGCGGTGAGCTGGTGGTGCGTTACGACGACGCCGACCTCACCCGCTCAGACCGCAAGGTGGTGGGTGCCCGCCGCGGCTCCGGCCAGCCTCGCATCGTCATCGACACCGGCAGCGGCGATGCCTTGGTGGCACCGGCGGATTGAGTCTTCAAACCTTTCGGCAAAGCTTTCGTAAAAACCAGAAGAGGGATCGTATTTCTTCCACCGCCGAGACTTGGGCCACCGAGTGGGTCTCGGCACCGCGAGCGGTGCTCCGCCGCCGCGTGCACAAGGAGACCACCTTGAAACAACTCAGCCCATTTCCCGGTTCCGCTATTCGGCCGACCCAACCTGTGTGGCTATTTCCGGACTTATGAAGAGCGGGTGCCCGGGCCGCAGGGTGAGGAAGTGCGTGGTTATCACAAGCCGATCATGCTGGCCGGGGGACTGGGAAAT
>JAXHTF010000233.1 GCA_034211275.1 Acidobacteriota bacterium | reverse complement strand
GGGCGGTACATTCCAGCTGGGAGACGTCGGATTCCTCGACCCCGAAGCCCACCACGTGGAGCACCAGATCGACCCCGGCCTGGCGGGCCACGGCGCAGGGATCGCCGCCGCAGGTCTCCAGCCCGTCGCTCACCAGCACCACCGTCGTCTTGCCCCTGCTCTCCCCGGCGACCTCGAAGGCCTGTTCCAGAGCTCGGGTGATGGGGGTCTTGCCCTTGGGGTTGAGGGCTTCGATTTGCGCGCTCAAGGCTTCACGGTCCAGCGGGCCGAGGGGCTGGATGAGCTCTACATCCTGGCAGTCGCCCTCCCTCCGGTGCCCGTAGGCGAGGAGGCTGACCTGAGCTTCGTCGGGCAGATTCTGGAGCAGGTCGCCCAGCGCTCTCCGAGCGATGACGATCTTGTTCTCACCGTCCACCTGGCCCCACATGGAGCCGGAAGCGTCGAGGATCAGCACCAGCCGTGGTTCGGCCGCTGAATCCCCTGCCTGTTCCTGGGCCTGCACCGGGCTCGATACGACGGCCAGCACCATGGCTAGAGCCAGCGAGAGCCAAAGCCAACTCCCCCAGCTTCGCGTCTCGATCCCCTGGCTACGCCGCGGGTGGATGGCCATCTCTCGACGGACTGGTACCTTTAGACTGCTCATCATCTTCGTCTCCTACAGATTACCGGGGGAAATTTCTCCCGTGATTCTACCCAATCTCTTCCTTCCGCTGGTCTCAGGCGTTGTCGCGAGCCTTCGGTTGTGACAAATTCATGCATCTCCGAGGTTCGGACATGCTTTGGCTGAATTCGCCATCCATCCCCTACGTCGCTTCGGCTACCTGGGGCAAGTCCTGGGTCCGGCAGAAGCTCTTCTGGCTCTGCCTGTGCTGGGTGCCGTGGGTGTTGCTGATGGGCTGCGGTCAGCCTGGGGACAGACCGGAGCTGCGAGTGGTGATCAGCACCCTCGCCACTAGCGGCTCTGGACATGACGTGGTGCGCGGGGCCCAACTGGCTCTGGATGAAGCGGGGGGGAAGGCCGGAGGGCATCCCATTGCGCTGGAGATCTACGACACCCTGGAGCTGACGGCGGAGCAGCCTCTCTCGGTGCGGCTGGAGAAGGCGATTGCCGAGCAGGCTGTGGCGGACCCCCAGGTGATCGCCTATCTGGGGCCCATGGCCAGCCACCAGGCCAAGGTCTCGATGCCGATTCTCAATCGGGCTTCGCTGCCCCAGGTCAGCTCCACCACCACCTGGCCGGGCCTGACCCGTGCCGGCTTTGGGCCCGGCGAGCCGGGGATCTATTTCCCCACCGGCAAGCGGCATTTCTTTCGCGTCGCGACGCCTGACGACGTGCAGGCCGCCGCCGCCGCGCGCTGGGCCAAGGAGCTGGGCTACCAATCCATTTACCTCCTGCACAACTCCTTGCCCTATGGTCAGGGGCTCAGCGGCATTTTCGAAGAGACCCTGCGGGATCTCGGCCTCGACATCGTCGGGCACTCCAAGCTCGAAGTGGCCTCCACCGACCGCGAATGGATCATTTCCCTGCCGCAGAAGATTGCCGAGACCAGCCCGGATCTGGTGTTCTATGCCGGCGGTAGTGAGCAGGGCGCCGTCAATCTGCTGCGCAATATCCGCCGACAGAATCCGGAAATCTCCATCCTTGGAACCGAGGGCATCCAGCGCAATGAGTTCATCGAGCGCCTGGGCCGGGAGCACGCGGAAGGCATCTTGGCAACCAACGTGGCTTTGCCCATCGATCAGGCTCAGACGGAGACCGCCAGGATGTTTCGGGGGCGGTACCAGGAGCGGTACGGCGAGGCTCCCCAGCCGTTGGCGGCGAGTACGTACGAAGCGATGAAGGCTATCTTGTGGGCTATCGATACCGCTCCCGAACCCAGCCGGGAAGAGGTTCTAGCTGCGCTCCACAGCATGCAGGAGGTCCCCGGTTTGCTGGGGCCGTGGCATTTCGACGAGCGAGGGGACACTTCACTCCAGGCGGTCGCGGGTTATCGAGTCGAGGAGGGGCGCTGGGTCTTTCAGAAGCTTCTCCGTTAAGCTTGCTGCCGACCATGCAATTACGCCGCAGGCCATCCGTCAGTCGTCAGCTCTTGCGGCGGGTCATGTTGCTCGGGGCTTCGGCCATGCTGAGCTTTATTCTGCTCCTGCTGCTGGCCCTGCGTATCGCAGAGCAGGATGTACGGGATCGGATGAAGACCGCCGGGGCTCGGGCCACCATCGTTCTCGACCAGGAGCTCGGTGCGATCCAGGATGATCTGCGGGCCACCGGAGACGCCATGGCGGCGGTGCTCGACCAGCCGACCCACGCCCGGCAGGTCTTTCGGCGGGCCCTGCTACGCCAGAGCTCGATTTTCGAGCTCGCGCTTCTCGATCCCGAGGGACAGGTCACGGTGCAGCGCCACCGAGTCTTCGACCGCTATCGCGACCAGAACCTCCTCGCTCCCCGGCCCTGGCCGGAGGATCTGAGTGCTGGCGAGATCGTCACCGGTCCTGTGGAATTCGAGGCGGTGGGCGAGATCGAAATTCCCTTCCTGCGCTTCACGGTGCCGGTGATTGGGGAGGCCGAGGAGGTGGTAGGAGCGCTGCAGGCCCGGGTCGATCTTTCCAGTCTATGGTCCACCATCACCGCCATCCCGGTGGGTTCCCGGGGGCACGTCTATCTCTCCGACGCCGGCGACCGCGTGTTGGTGCACCAGGACCTGCGCTGGGTGCGCGGGGACACCCGTCTGGCCTCCGCCATCGGGCGCTCCGCCAAGGATCTGGCCCAGCCCGGGCTGCACCTTTATCGGTCGCTGGACGGCGCCTGGGTCGTGGGCACCGGTGTCGCCCTCGAGGAGCTGCCGTGGTACGCCCTCATCGAGGAGCCGGCGGTGGACTCCTTGGTGCCGCCTCTGCTCCAGGCAGCCTTGCTGGCGGTGTTGGTCCTGGCTTTGGGCTGGCTCAGCCTGAGCATCTTGCGTTTCACTCAGCGTCGGTTGGCGGATCCCCTGGCGCAGCTGCGGGCCGGTGTCGAGCGCATCGGCCGCGGCGACCTGGCTCATCGCATTCGCATCGACAGTCAGGACGAGCTCGGCGCTCTGGCGGCGGAGTTCAACGCCATGGCTGCGGAGCTCCAGGCCACCATCGACGACCTCCAGCAGCGAGTCGCCGAATTGCGCAGCGCCCAGGGCGAGCTGCGGGAGGCCCGGGACAATCTGGAGCGCGGCGTCGAGGAGCGCACCGCCGACCTCCAGGCGGCAACTCAAGAGATGAAGGCCTTGCTCTACATGGTCTCCCACGACCTCCGCGCTCCCCTGATCAATCTCCAGGGCTTCGCGGGGGAGCTGCGGGCGGCGCTCAACGACATCCGGCCGGCCCTCGAAGCCGCCTCGCCGCACCTCGATCCGGAAACCCGCACCCATTTGAGCCGAACCCTCGATGAGGATGCCCTCGATTCCCTCGGTTTCATCGAGACCTCGGTGCTGCGCCTCAACGACTTCACCCACGCCCTGCTGCGCCTGTCCCGCGCCGGCCACCAGGAGCTCAGCCTGGAGGAGCTCGACCTGCAGCGGCTGGTACACCAACTGCTGGACACCATGGCCTATCAGATCGAGCAATGCGACGCTCAGGTGGAGGTAGGGGACCTGCCACCGCTGGTGGCGGACCGCATGGCCATGGAGCAAGTGTTGGGCAATCTGGTGGGCAATGCCCTCAACTACCGGGCGCCGGAAAGGCCCCCCGAAATCCTCATCCAGGGGGAGTGCAGCGGCAACGAGGTCCAGCTGCGGGTCAAGGACAACGGCCGGGGCATCGCCGAGGAAGACTTCGACAAGATCTTCGCTCCCTTCCGGCGCATCGGGCACGTCGATTCGGAGGGTGAAGGGGTGGGCCTGGCTTACGCTCAGACCCTGGTGCGGCGCCACGGTGGCCGCATCCGCTGCTTCTCCACCGTCGACGTCGGCAGCGAGTTCGTGGTGACCATCCCGCGCATGCCGGAAGACCGGATGGCCTCATGATCCGGCGGCCCCAGGGGGCTGCGGTGGCTGGCTTCAGCCTCATCGAGGCTCTTATCGCGCTCACAATCGTTTCCTTGACGCTGCTCTTGGGCCTGGCGGCGGTGTCCCAGCACCGCACAGCCGTGAGCATCCTCGATGCTCGCAGCACTGCCCTGGAAGCCACCGAGGCGGTGCTCGAATCGCTGCGCGCCGGAGCAGTGCAGGTCCAGACCGGCCCGGTGCGCTGGCTCGGCCCGCCGCCGCCACTGGCCGTCGACCCTGACCTCAAGCTTCAGCTGGCCCTCCGAGTGCGGGATCTCGGGCCCCCGGGGCTGCGGGAGGTGACGGTGATCACCCGCTTCGAGGTCTTGGGGGAAACCCGCATCCTGCAGCATCCCACCGCGGTGTGGAACGCGCCATGAAGAGGTCCGTTTCCCGTGCGGCTTCCGGGTTCACCCTCATCGAGGTGTTGATCAGCCTCATCCTCATCACTCTCGCCCTGACCCTGGCGGCGCAGCTGCTGGTGGAGAGCCGGCTACTGCTCGAAGACTCCAACCGCCGGGCCCGGGACCCGGTGCTCACCCTGGCGGTGAGCCAGCTGCGCAACGATCTGCAAGGCTCGGCGGCGGTGGTGGGCGGTGGAGCCTGGAGCTCCGGCCCACTGGTGCTGACGGGGCTCGACGTGGGTACGGTGACCTACGCGGTGAGCGGCAATGCGCTGGAGCGCCAGGTGGTCAATTCGCTGGGGGTGGAGAGCTCCCGCCGCGCGGTCCTGGCGCCGCTCAAGGGCTGGCGCTGGCGGGCGGTGAACGCCAAGCTGGTGGATGTGGAGCTGGTGGTGGAGGAACAAAACCCCGTCCCCCACCTGCGCACCGGCCCGACCCCCCGCAACCCTCGGGAGCAACGGTGGGCTTTGCGTTCCGCGCTGCGTAGCGGCGAGAGGGAGCGCTCCTGGTGAGGGTCTCCGGATGAGAAGGCTTCGGCAGAGATCCGCGCGTCAGCAGGGTACCGCGCTGCTCATCGCCCTCTTGGTACTGCTCATCGTCAGCTCCGCCCTGGCAGTCATCGCCGCCTCCATCCAGCTCGACCTTAAGCACCACCGCCGCCAAGAACGCCTGGTCCGCCTCACCGCCAGCACCGACGCGGGCATGGCGGAAACCTTGGCGGAGCTGCAGGCGGATGCGAGCTTCCCCGGTTTTGAGCCGTACGAGTATCACGGCGCCTTGGTGGAGACGACGGTGCAGCCCATCGGCAGCAAGCTGGTGCGGATCATCGTTTCAGCGCTCTCGGAGGGCGAGGAACGCTTTGTGGAGGCGCAGGTGCTGCTGGAGAAGGAAGGCCCCAAAGTCCTCGCCTGGCGCCGCTTGCCGCCGGGGTGACGGCTTGGGCCTCCGCCCTCCGGTGAAACCCTACTATTCTGAGCTCTCTCTCAGCATGGCCCCGTAGCCTTCGCGGAAGGTGGGGAAGCGGAAGCGATACCCGAGCTCTTTGAGCCGCCGGTTGCTCAGCCGTTTGTTGCTCCCCCGAATCCTTCCTCCCTCCTCACCCCGAGCCTCCACCGGCACCTCCGGCGCCCCCGACTGCTCCGCCAGCCACCGCAGCACCACACACCGATCCACCGGGTCATCGTCGACTCCGACGTAGGTGTCCTGGACGGCCTCGGGATTCTCTAACGTTTTCTCGATCAGAAATTTGAGGACGCCAGCGCAGTCGTCGCGATGGATCCGATTGGTATACGTCGGCGGCCCTTCCTGGCAAGCCGCTTCGCCCCGGCGCACGGAATCGATCAGCCGCGTCCGCCCCGGGCCGTAGATGCCCGAGAGGCGCACGATCGTCGCCGGATACGGCCCGTTCCGAAACACCTGCTCCCCCTCCAACAGACGCTGGCCGGTGAAGCTCTCCGGCTCCGTCACACTCTCCTCATCCAGCCAGCTGCCATCCGTCTGGCCATAGACGCCGGTGCTGGAGGTGAAGAACACGCGCTGCACAGCCTGCCCCTGCCGCTCCAGCGCAGCCAGCAGATTCTTCGGCCCTTCGACGTAGGCCGCCCGGTAGGCTTCGTCGCTCCGCCCCGAGGCGGAGGCGCAGTAGACGACGAAGTTGATGCCCGTGGGCAGATCCTCCAGCGTTTCCGGCCGGGTCAGGTCGGCGCGGATGGTTTCCACGCCGGGGATATCTACGGGGGCGCTGCGGCGGAGGCCGTAGACGCGGTGGTTGGCGGCTTTTAGCTCAGCGGCGAGGGCGCTGCCTACGTAACCGATGCCGGCGATGAGGGTGGTGGTGGGCATTTCGGGCCTCCGCTTTGGTGGATAGTCCTTGCGGATATGTTCTAATTAGGCAATTCTTGCCTATTCCAGGTGGCTGATTGTAGGGGACTTACAGGCGCCAGGTGGGGGCTTGCTGAGGTAAAATGATCTCTTTTGATAGACTTCGACGCTATAAGATGTAGAAGGGCACAAACTGAAGCGCTTAGCCAGCCTTATGCCTTAGGCCAATATGCTCGAGAGCCCTTCTTGTTGTCTTGGGCGTTCCCAGATTCGAGCTAAGCGACTAGTTGCTTCGGTCGCTTGATATTTTTGCCTGTCCGCAAACCTGCGGCTCTTGGAACTAAGCTCTAGGAAGGATACGAGTTTATGGACCTGGCCGCGAGAGGGAGGCGGCATCTATTTGGAGCGTGGCTGGACTAGCCCTGTAGAGTTCATTCTGGTCCACAAGCGCAATTTGGAGGAAACATGCAAGTCCGAACCACCCCACACATCATTGCTTCGCTCGCCGTAACCTTGCTCGCCGTTCTTTCTGTCTGGCCTGTTCAGGCTGCTGACCAGCGCCCTTTTTCTATTCCTATCTCGCCGCAAGTGCTCGAGGCGACCTTGGTGTTCCCCGATGGCTCGGAGGGGACTGTACAGGTTCGGGATGGCAGCATGATCACGATCAGCGACAACGCTACGGGCGAGACGCATCACATCGTGCCGGCATTGTCGAAGGACGAGGCTGGAAAGGTGGAGGTGTTGATGCTTCGAGGTTTTCAGACCAAGAGCGGGGCCAGTGGGGTGGAGCAGATCGGTGAGCCTCTCAGCCTGTCGATTGGAGACAACGGGGACTTTCCTAGTCCCTCCGGCCTGTTCTCCATCAAGTTCGACTCGATCACCAGCCAGCTCATCGAAGACGACCTGGTTGGGCTTCGTCATGACTCACTCCAAGATCTGCTTTCCGACGAGGATCCTCCCGTGGCTCAGGAGAGCGAATGCTGCGTAAGCTGTGGCGCCTATACGGTGTGCGCCTGCGTGGTCAATCTGAATTGCGGTACATGCTGTTCCGGAGATTGCTGTGAAGGCATCCGCAACGAGCCCAAAACCGACGATCCAGGCCTACCTTGAGCACGATCCAGGCCTACCTTGAGCGACGAGACTCCATCTGACTTGGAACCTGTGGCTTCTACAAAGAAGTGCCGGGATTGTGGGGAGAGCATCCAGAAGGATGCCTCCCTTTGTCATCATTGTTCGGCTTATCAGAGGCCAATATTGAATGGCCTCAAGCATGTCGGCTTCTTCCTTGCTGTCTTTTCCTTGATAGCGTCGACCTTGACCTACTTCTGGAACAACACTGAGGGGCTACGCTATTACCTCTGCGGAGACGACAAAATAGAGCTACTGTCGTTGAAATCCAGTGACCGTCTGGCGGTGGCGAATGTGGGCGACGGGCCGCTCATCGTGCTGCACCTCAGGCTGACCTCGAGCTTTGAGGGGACGACCTACAGCAACGTGATCGAGATTCAGCAGCAGGTCGAGAAGGGAAAAACCTTGGTAGTCAGGATCGGCGAGCAGGAGCCGGCTGCTCGAACCCCTTCTTCGGCTGATTCCGGGAGCAGCAACACCCGGCAGATAGTTCGACAGCTTTTTGACCCTCAATCACCCGCCTTGGCCCAGCTGAGGGAGGCCGAAGACGGCAAGATCTCTACTTTTCCTGCGAGAGGCTGTCTCTATCTACTAGCTCCGAAGCGAGACAAGAGATTCGAGCATTGCTTCGACCTTGTTGGTGTACCGCTAGTCGTGGCTACTTCACCACGATCCTCTTCTCAGAACCAAGACGCCGATGCAGGCTCTCTGCAGTCCCCTACCCCCGCCCCTCCCGAAACCTCCCCATAAACTCCACCAGCTCCCGCACCGCATCCAACCCCGTCGCGTTGTAGATCGACGCTCGAATCCCGCCCACGGACCGGTGGCCCTTGAGGCCTAGGAGGTTCCGCTGGGCGGCTTCCTCTACGAAGGTGGCTTCGAGGTCGGGGTTGGCTAGGCGGAAGGTGACGTTCATGCGGGAGCGGCTGCCCTCTTGGGCGTGGCCCTGGTAGAAGCCGTCGGAATGATCGATGGCGTTGTAGAGGAGCTGGGCTTTTTCCTCGTTGATCTTCTGCATCGCCGCCAAGCCGCCCTGATCCTTGATCCACTGCAGCACCAGGCCGACCATGTAAATGGCGAAGACCGGGGGCGTGTTGAGGAGAGAGTCCTTGGCGGCCATCTTGGCGTAGCTCATGGTGTCGCCGAGGTTGGGGCCGCAGCGCTCCAAGAGGTCCTTGCGCACGATCACGATGGTCACGCCGGCGGGGCCGAGATTCTTCTGGGCGCCGGCGTAGATCACGCCGAAGGGGGCGAGGTCGATGGGGCGGCTGAAGATGTCCGAGGACATGTCGCAGACCAGCGGGACCTCGCCGGCTTCCGGCGTCTCTTGATATTGGGTGCCGGCGATGGTGTTGTTGCTGGTGTAGTGGAGGTAGGCGGCCTCGCTGTGCACCGAGAAGTCGCCGGGGCCGGGTACGCGGTCATGGCCGGTGTCGGCGCTGGACCACAGCTCGTGAGCGGAGCCGTTCTTCTTTGCCTCCGCCAGCGCCATCTCGCTCCAGCGGCCGGTGGTCAGATAATCCGCGGCGCGGCCGCCGGGGCGTAGGTTCATCGGCACCAACATGAATTGGGTGCGGGCGCCGCCGCCCATGAAGAGCACGTTGTAGTCGTCGCCGGCTCCCGCCAGCTCCAGCACGTCGGCCATGGTTTGCTGGTGGACGCGGTCGTAGGTGGCGCTGCGGTGACTCATCTCCAGGATCGACATGCCGGAGCCCTCGAAGTCCAGCAAGGACTGCTGTACCTGTTCCAAGACCGGCAGCGGCAGGGCCGCCGGGCCCGCTCCGAAATTGTGTACCCGATGGGTCATAGCGATTCGCCTCCTGAGTTGCTCATTGCTGTAGAGAATCTGTGGGCCCTTGCCGGCGGCCCGGACGGGAACCGCGCTGCCGAGGGGGCCGCGAGTAGACTAACATCCGCTGGCAGAGGGGCCAGCGACAATTCAGCTCCAGGGCCGCGCCATATAATCAGGCCGCCGGCTCTGCTGCGACTCCGAATTTCCGGAAGAGACGTTTCGCCAACGCCTGCCGGCCCGAGGCCCACCATCATGAGCCAACGCTTCATCGAAATCGCCCGCTTTCCCTCCCGCATGGAGGCCGAGACCGTCGGCCACGCTTTGGACCAGCACGGCATCCCCTTCGTGGTGCAGAGCGACGATATCGGCATATTCGGCCCCGGCATGTCTTGCTGGACCCCCAGCGGCGCCCGGCTGCTGGTGCCGGAGTCGGCGCGGGAGGAGGTGGCGGGGCTGCTGACCTGCGTGGTGGGGGCCGGAGATGAGTTGGACGACGAGTTGCTCGCGGCGGTGGAGAAGGCGGCTATGGCCGAGGATTCTGAGGTTGAAGAATCCCAGCCGGAGGCGGAGTCCGAGGACCCATGACTCATGGGCATCTGGGCCTGGAGCCCGGAGGGGCGCAATGGTGGGCGGTTGCCCACCCTACGGCGCCGAGCTCCAAGGTCT
>JAXHTF010000232.1 GCA_034211275.1 Acidobacteriota bacterium | reverse complement strand
CTGCCCACGGATCGGCCTCGGCCGCCGGTCTACAGCCATCGGGGGGCGTCGCTGCCGGTGGCTTTGCCGAGGGCCCTGGTGGCCGACCTCGAGGGGTTGGCGAAGGACCACCGCACGACTCTCTTCGCTGTGTTGCTGAGCGCTTGGCAGATCCTGCTGCACCGGTTTACCGGCCAAGCACAGCTGCTGTTGGGCACTCCGGTTTCCGGTCGCCGTCAGCCGGAGCTCGAGGCTTTGGTGGGCTGCTTTCTCAACACCCTGGTTATCTCGGCGGATTTCCGGAGCGATCCCGCCTTCGGCGAGTTCCTGGAACGAACCCGGACGGAGCTCTTGGAAGCTCTGGCGCACCAGGATCTGCCCTTCGAGCGGCTGGTCGAAGGGCTCCAGCCCCGCCGAGACCCGTCCCGGCCGCCACTGGTCCAGGCTTTGGTGGGTCTCCACCATGTGCCGTTGAGTCCGGGCCGGGTCGCGACGGTGGAGCTCACCCCCATGGAGCAGGCGGAAAGCTCCGCGAAGGCGGATCTCAGCCTGATTCTGGAGCGCACGGCAGAAACCGTAGACGGGGTGTTGGAGTTTGCGACGGATCTCTTCGACCGGACTACCATCCAGCGCCTGCACGGGCAGCTTCTGCGGCTGTTGGAGCGCATCGGAGGCTTCCGAGAACAGGGCTCCTCGCTGCCCGTGGGCCGCTGGCCCGTGGTCTCAGCGGCGGCCTGTCACCAGCTGCTCGTGGAGTGGGGAACGGGACCCTTTCCCCAGCGGGCTTTGCAGGGCGGTCAGCCGGAGCCCTTTCATCGGCGGGTAGCGGTCTGGGCGCAGCGGCAGCCCCAGGCCCGGGCGGTGGTGGCGAAGGATGGGAGCTGGAGCTACGGGGAATTGGACTCCTGGTCGCTGTCCTTGGCCCATCGTCTGGTGCGGCGGGGGCTCGAGCTCGAAGAGCCTGTGGGACTGTTCCTAGGCCGCAGCCCGGAGATGGTGGGGAGCCTCCTCGCCGTGCTGCGGGCGGGGGGAGCTTTCGTGCCTCTGGATCCTGCCTATCCGCCGGATCGTCTTGCCTTCATGATCGAAGACGCCGGGGTCTCGACGGTGCTCACCCTCCGCTCTTTGGCGCCGGAGCTTCCGGCGGCGGTGGATTCACTGGTCTTGGTGGATGCCCCCGGGGAAGGACTCGGGACCTCCCGGGAGGAATGGGAGAGGGCTCTGCCCGCCGTGGCGCCATCGGCGCTGGCCTACATCATCTATACCTCCGGCTCCACCGGCCGGCCCAAGGGGGTGGCGGTACATCACGGCGGGTTGAGTCATCTGTGGGCGGCGCAGGAGCAGGTCTTCGGCGTCGGGCCCGGGGATCGGGTGCTGCAATTCGCCGCGCTCTCCTTCGACGCCTCGATTTTCGAGATCGCCATGGCCTTGGCCGCCGGTGCCGCGCTCTTCCTCACCCCGCCGGAGGCCGCCGTCTCCGGACCGCCGCTGCGGAAGTTCCTAGCGATGCAGGGAATCTCTGTGGCGACCCTCACGCCCTCCGCTCTGGCGACCCTGCCGGCTGAAGACCTGCCGGCTGAAGACCTGCCCGCGGGGGATCTGGCTTCGTTGGACACCCTGGTAGTGGCGGGGGAGGCGTGTCCCCCGGAGCTCGCAGAGCGTTGGACCGAGAGCGCCGCTGGCCGGCGCTTCTTCAACGCTTACGGTCCGACGGAGGTCACCGTCTGGGCGAGCACCGAGCTGTACTGCCGGCAGCGGGCCCTGGGAATCGGTCGGCCCATTCCCGGTGCCCATGTCGCGGTTCTGGACCGGCGCGGAGAGCTCTCGCCGGCCAGTGTTCCAGGGCAGCTCCACATCGGCGGACCTGGCGTCGCCCGGGGCTACCGGGGCCGACCGAGCTTGACGGCGGATCGTTTTCGCCCGGATCCGGCGGCGCTCGGCGGTCGGCTCTACAGCACCGGTGATCTGGCCCGTTGGCGACCCGACGGCCGGCTGGACTTCCTCGGCCGCCTCGATCACCAGGTCAAGGTGCGGGGCTTCCGCATCGAGCTGGGGGAGGTGGAAGCGGCGGTGGCGGGACTGGCGGGAATTCGTGAGGCGGTGGCGGCGGTACTCTCTCCGGCCACGGGAGAGCCTCGGCTGGCGGTGTACTTTGTGCCAGACTCTTCCTCGCCGCCGGAGGTGGAGGCCCTACGGCAAGCCGTCCGCCGGCGTCTTCCCGAGCACATGGTGCCGTCGGCCTGGGTGCTGCTGGAGCGGCTGCCGCTGGCGGTGACCGGCAAGGTGGACCGCCGGGCGCTGCCGTCCCCGGAGCGTCAGGATCTCGGTCTGGCGGCGGTGGTACCGCCTCGGGACCGGCTGGAGCTGGAGCTGCTGGATCTTTTTCGGCAGATTCTGGGGCCGGTGGTGGCAGGGGTCTTCGACGACTTCTTCGAAGCTGGGGGGCATTCTCTGGCCGCCATTCGGCTGGTTGCTGGGGTGGAGGCGAAGCTGGGATTTCCTCTACCCTTGACGGCCCTCTTCGAGGCGGGGACGGTGGCGGCCTTGGCGCAGCGCCTGCGGAGCGCCGAGAGCACGCCCGGGAGTCGCGAGATTCTGGTGCCGATCTGCTCTCCAGGCTCCTCGTCTTCTCCCGTGTCTGCCCCCGTGCCCCCTCTCGTGCTAGTCCATCCCGTGGGGGGGAATGTCTTCTCCTACGCAGCGCTGGCTCAGAGCCTGCGCCGCGAGCGGCCGGTGATGGCGATCCAGAGCCCACCGCCGGAATCTTGGCCCGTGCCGCCCTCGGTGGAGGCGATGGCCGCTCGCTACCTCCAGGAGCTCGGGTCTTGGAGCGGGCGGCCGGCGGCAGGGATGCCGGTCCTCGCCGGTTGGTCGCTGGGAGCCGTGGTGGCTTTTGAGATGGCTCGTCAGGCTGCGCAGGCGGGGGCCGAGGTATCGGCGGTGCTGCTCATCGATCCTCCGACGCCCCCCTTCGGAGAGGTTGGTGAGCAGGCCGGGGGAGACGAGGACGAGGCGCGCATCGCCGCGGCGTTCCTCCTCGATCTCACCGGTTTCGGGGGAGCGGGCTCGGACGACGCTGTCGCCACCGAGGGAATCATCCGCGAGCTTGCCGCCCTCGGCCCGCGGGAGCGGGCCCAGGAGATCCTGCATCGGGCGGTAGCGGCCCGGGCCCTTCCGGCGACGGAGTCGGTAGATCGCGTCGAAGCTCTGCTCAGCCTCTTCCGTCTCAACGCCCGCGCTCTCGCCGCCTATCGTCCGCTCCCGGCGGCGGAAAGGGCGATGGCTTCATCGGCGCCCCCGGTGCATCTCTATCGGGCCAAGGGCAGCTCGGAAGATCCGGACGAAGGCGCCTGGCGCCGACTCTGCGCTCCCTCCCATCTGATGATCCATCCCCTCACCGGGGACCACTATTCGCTGCTGCGGGCACCCGGTGTCGCCGAGCTGGGGCGGGCTATGGAGGAAACCCTCGCTGCTCTGCCCGCGATACCGGCTCGTCTCGCCGGCAGCTCCTGAGGAGAGACCCTATGGCACTGGTAGTGCAAAAGTACGGCGGGACCTCGCTGGCCAGCTCCGAGCTGATTCTCGGAGCGGCGCGCCGGGTGGTGGAGAGGCGGCGGACCGGGGCTTCGGTGGTGGTGGTGGTTTCGGCCATGGGCGACACTACGGACGGGTTGGTGCGTCTGGGCCAGGCGGTGAGCCGGTGCCCCGCGCCGCGGGAGCTGGATCGTCTTCTCGGCACCGGTGAGACGGCCTCGGCGGCCCTGCTGGCCATGGCCATAGATGACCTCGGTTGGACGGCCGTTTCCCTCGACGGGGGAGAGGCGGGGATTCGCACCAACGACGTGCACAACAACGCCCGCATCGTGGAGGTGCGAACCCAGCGTCTGCGGCACGAGCTCGCCGCCGGCCGGGTGGTGGTGGTCACGGGTTTCCAGGGAAAGGATTCTCAGGGCGAGCTCACGACCCTCGGGCGCAGCGGGTCGGACACCTCGGCCGTGGCTCTGGCGGCGGCGTTGGGGGCGGATCAATGCGAGATCTTCACCGACGTGGACGGGGTTTTCAGCTCCGATCCGCGGATCGTTGCCGGAGCTCGTCTCCTGGGCCGCTTGCGGCTGGAGGAGATGGAGGAGCTCGCCTGGCAAGGAGGCCGGGTGGTCAAGGCCGAAGCGGTGGAGCTGGCTCGGGACAGCGGGGTCTCGCTGTGGGTGGGGGCTGCCTCCGGCGAGGGTGCGGGGACCTGGATGGAAACTGGCCCGGAAGAGACCTTCCGCCCCCGGCGACCACCGGTGAGTGGAGTTTCGGCGCGCCGGGATCTGATACGGATTACGGTGCCGGAAGACCTGTCCAGCGAGCGCCGCAAGGGGCTTCTGGACAGCCTCGCGGCCTACGACCTGATCTTCGTCCGCGGCTCCGAGACCGGGGCGTTGGAGCTCTATGTCTCCATCGAAGAAATCCCTGCCCCCGAAGAGCTGCGCCGGGAGCTTCCGGAGCGCTGGGGCGCTTGCGTGGAAACCTCGGAGCTTCTGGGAGCTGTATCCCTGGTGGGCTTCGGTCTCGGCTCCCGGCCGGCGGCTCTGGCGGCGGCTCTGAGCGAGCTCCGAGCCCTGGGATCGGACGGAAGACCTCTCGAAGTGCTCGCCACCTTCAGCAGCCGCGAGTCCTTCAGCTTCGTGCTACCGGTGGCGGCCGTGGCGCCGGCCATGGAACGTTTGCACCGGGCCTTCCTGGAGGAGCTGCCCTGGGTGCCTCCGGCGGCGGCTGGCGACGGTGCGGACGAACGGCTCCCCGGGAGCGTCGAGTCATGAGCCTGGAGATTTTTGACCGGCTGGAGTCCGAGGTGCGCGGCTATTGCCGGATGTTTCCGGATCTCTTCGAGCGCGCCGCCGGTGCCCGCCTCTATACCCACGACGGCAGGGAATACCTGGACTTCTTCAGCGGTGCCGGCGCCCTGAGCTACGGCCACAACCACCCACGAATCCAGCGCGCGCTGATCGACTATCTGGAGGCCGGCGGGGTCACCCACGCGTTGGATATGTCGACGGTGGCGAAGCGGGATTTTATCCGCACCTTCGAAGCAGTGATCCTGCAGCCCCGGGGCCTGGACTACAAGGTGCAATTCCCCGGCCCCACCGGCACCAATGCGGTGGAGGCGGCGCTCAAGCTGGCGCGTAAGGTCACCGGGCGTTCCAACGTGCTGTGCTTCACCAACGGTTACCACGGCATGACCCTCGGCGCGCTGGCGGTCACGGGCAACTCCACCAACCGGGCCGCCGCCGGGGTTGCCCTGGGCAATACCGTGGCCATGCCCTTCGACGGCTACTTCGGCCATGGCATCGACACCCTCGAGTATTTGGAGACCTATCTCCAGGACGCCTCCAGCGGCCTGGACAAGCCGGCGGCGGCGATCCTCGAAACCGTCCAGGCGGAAGGCGGTGTCCATCCCGCCAGCTGGGATTGGCTGCGGCGGCTCGCGGTGCTGCTGGCGAAGCACCGGATCCTGCTCATCGTCGACGACATCCAGGCGGGCTGCGGCCGCACCGGGCCGTTCTTCAGCTTCGAGCCGGCGGGGATCGTGCCGGATATCGTCTGCCTGTCCAAGTCCATCAGTGGCTACGGCCTGCCCATGGCTCTAGTGCTGATGCGCCGGGAGCTGGATTGCTGGAAGCCGGGAGAGCACAACGGCACCTTCCGCGGATTCAATCTGGCCTTCGTCGGGGCTCGGGCGGCGTTGGATTTCTGGCGCGGCGAGGAGCTGCAGAAGGCGGTGGAAGCCGCCGCAGAGATCGTGCGCCGGCGGCTCGCGCTGATCCATCGGCGTTATACGGAGGCCTGCGGTCCGCCCCGGGGTAGGGGCCTGTTGCAGGGCATTCCCTGCACTCCGGCGGAGGTCGCGGGGCGCGTCTCCCGGGCGGCCTTTGAGCGAGGCCTGGTGGTGGAGACCTGCGGCGCCGAGGAGCAGGTGGTCAAGCTCCTACCGCCGCTGACCATCGACGAGCCTTCGTTGGAGATGGGGCTGGAAATCCTGGACACCGCCTTCTCCGACGTTCTGGGCGCCGACGGCGAAGCCGGCGGGAGTCGTTCCGCCGCGGGTCCTTCCCCCAAGGGCTCGCCGCCCGAGGACGGAGCTTGAGTCGTGATCCGTTCCTCGGGAGCGGGAAGGGGCGAAGCTTCAGGACGTTTCTTCTCATCGCCATCGGGCAGGTGGTTTCCCTCTTCGGCTCTCACCTCACCGCCTTCGCCCTCGGCGTGTGGGTCTTTCAGCGCAACGGCTCCGCCACGGAATTCGCCCTCATTTCCTTCTTCGCAGTGGTTCCGGGGATCGTCTTGGCGCCGGTCTCCGGGGTGCTGGCGGACCGCTGGGACCGCCGCTGGGTGATGGTTTTGAGTGATCTGGGAGCCGGCGTGGGCACCATCGTGCTGGCCGTGCTGGCCGCCCGGGGGAACCTGGAGGTGTGGCATATCTACCCGCTGGTGGCTCTCAGCGCGACGTTCGCCTCCCTGCAGGGACCGGCCTTCGCGGCGGCGACCCCGCAGCTGGTGCCCAGAAAGCACCTCAGCCGCGCCAACGGCTTGGTGGAGATGGGCAGCGCCGGGGCGCTGCTGGCGGCGCCCCTGGCCGCCGGCGCCCTGATCGCCGACCTGGGGCTCGCCGGAATCATGCTCATCGACATCGCCACTTTCGTCTTCGCGGTGAGCTGTCTGCTCTTCGTGCGCATTCCCCGGCCTCCGGCCAGCGAGGAAGGCAGCAAAGACCGCGGTTCGATACTCCGGGAGGCCTGGACCGGCTGGACCTATGTCTCGGCGCGGCGCGGCATGCTCGGGCTGCTGCTGCTCTTCACCCTGGCCAATTTCAGCTTCGGCATGGTGCAGGCCTTGTTGACGCCCCTGGTGCTGACCTTCGGAACTGCCGAAGAGCTGGGCCGGGTGCTGGCGGTAGCCACCGGCGGCATGGTTTTGGGCGGGGTGTTGATGAGCGTGTGGGGTGGCCCGCGGCGAATCATCCGGGCCATTCTGCTGTGCTTCCTGGTGCAGGGGTTGATCCTGCTGCTCGGCGGCGCCCGTCCGAATCTGGTGCTCATCGCCGGCGCCGCCTCCGTGTTCACCTTCTGCGAGCCCATCATCTTGGCCTCCAGTCGCACGCTCTGGCAACGCAAGGTGCCGCTGGATCTTCAGGGACGGGTGTTCGCCGTGCGCCAGCTCATCGCCTGGTCCGCCATGCCCTTGGCCTTCCTCCTCGCCGGTCCCTTGGCGGACTTCGTCTTCGAGCCCCTGATGGCCGCCGACGGGGCTCTGGCACCCTCCCTGGGCGCGCTCATCGGGGTGGGGCCGGGGCGGGGGATCGGTTTGCTCTTCGTGCTCATTGGCGGTTTGATCCTCGGCGGGCTGGCGCTGGCGGCCCGCTACCGGCCCCTGGTGCGCTTCGAGGAGGAGATTCCCGATGCTCTGCCTGATTCTGATTCGGCGCCCGATCCTGAGGGTGCCTCAGAGTTTTCGCAGCACTCGCCCCGGGACGCTGCCGGCTGATCGGGTCAGAAGTAGCGAGGAGGGGAGCGCTTGTAATATAGTGATCTCGCTATTTAATTCGAGTCCCTAGCCAGAGGCTGCGCGCCCCCCCAGCAGCACGGCCCACCAGGCCGCGGTCACGGTGCTCATCGCGTTGGGGAGGATCTCATGCGCATCGCTTCTGGACCTGTTCTCGGTCTCGCTCTACTGCTCGTCGCGGCCCTGGTGGCCTTTCCGTTGGCCGATCCCCTGATCGCCCAGCCGCCGGTGGTTCCGGGCTTCCCCAACGTTCCTCAGACTCCCGGGACCCTGCTCAGTGGGCTCAACGCTCCGACCCAGGGGCGCACCGCCATCATCGCCTATCACAACGGGATCCTCTTCACCGTCCCCGAGCTCCCCTCCAGCGCTCCCGGCTCCGACTTCCAGGTGCGCACCTGGGACCTCGCCGATCCCACCAACCCGGTGGAGCTCGATCAGCTGGGCATTTCCCCCATGCCCATCAACGCCCACGGCTATTTCAAAAGCGGCGACTATCTGATCATCGGCCCCAACTGGCCGCCGGAGGCGCCGTGGTCCTTCCGGGCGCTGGCTCCGGGGAGCGTCCAGCGCACCGAATTCCCGGGGCTCCAGGGAGCCGGCGTCCGGGGTCAGCTCTTCCAGCCGTGGTACGCCGGGCCGACCTATTGGAGCTATGGAGAGATCTCCGGCAACGCCATCCTCGAGCTCGACGGTACGCGGCTGGCGGAGTGGGATCATCTGGGGCTCACCGGCGTCGTGGGACATCCCTTCATCCTCGGCGATCTGCTCATCTTCGCCTCCGACCAGAGCCGCACCGGCGTTGCCACCTACGACATCAGCGATCCCACCAACCCGGTGCTGCTGGACGTCCTCACCACCGGCGGTGCCGGCGGCTACTGGCCCGAGCTGTGGGGCGGTGACGGCAAGCTCTACGTGGTCTTTCCGTACCGCAGCAACGGCAACGGCTTCCGGGTGGTGGACGCCACCGATCCCACCAACCTCACCTTCGTCACCGACAAGCCTCTCCCCGGGGACGAGTCCATGTACATCCAATTCCAGGACGAGTACGCCTTCATGGGCGGCCACAAGGTGGATATGCGCAGCCTGGAGTCGGTGCTCTTCCTCGATGGCGCCAACGCCACCCGGCCCAACGATGGCGGCACCGGCGTCAACACCAGCCAGTTCCTCCTGCCCCTGGGCAATCTGCTGGTCACCGGCGGCATCGGCTCCAACCAGGGCATGGCCATCTGGGCGCATCAGGCGGATCCCGACACCCGTGGGCCGTCGGTGGGCTACCACATCCCCCAGGCGGGGCGCGCCAATTATCCTCTGGGGGCGCCCATCAGCCTGCTGATCCACGAGACCTTGGAAACCCCGACCTTGATCAACGGGCTGACCTTCATCGTCCGGCCCCTGGGGGGCAGCGCTATCAGCGGGCGTCTCGTCTACGCCTTCGACGACATCCTCACCTTCACCCCCGACGTGCCGCTGCTGCCGGATACGACCTACGAGGTGGTGTTGCCGGCGGGCGGCATCAAGGATGCCGCGGGCAACGGCATGGAGGGCTATTCCTTCACCTTTTCCACCGGCTCAGCGGTGGGTGGCAACCAGTCGCCGGTGGTGAACGGCTTCACCGCCTCGGTGCACCCCGCGGCGCCGGGGCAGAGCGTCACCTTCGCCGCCACCGCCAGCGACCCGGACATGGATTCGGTGGAGTACCGCTTCGATTTCGGCGACGGCTCTCCTCGCACCGCCTGGTCCAGCTCCGCCTCCGCGGCCCACGTCTACGCCACCAGCGGCCACTTCCAGGCGACGGTGCAGGTGCGGGACCCCAGCGGCTCTCTGGCCACCGCCACCCGCACGACGACGGTGTTGACGGTGCCGGCGGGGCCGCGGCCGACCCAGAGCGCGCCGGTGATCTGCGACGATGGCGGCCGGCGGGTGTGGACCGTCAACCCGGACAATGACACGGTGACAGCGGTGAACGCGGACAGCCTGGCGGTGCTGATGGAGGTCCCGGTGTGCGCCGATCCCCGCAGCTTGGCGCGCTCGGCCCAGGGCGAGATCTGGGTGGTGTGCCACGACGCCGACCGCATCCGCATCCTCGACGAGACCAGCGGCGCCGGCCTGGCGACTCTCGAACTGGGCTACGGCAGCGCCCCCTCGAGCATCGCCTTCAGCGCCGATGGCAGCACCGCCTTCGTCAGCCTGGAGGGTGGAGGAGAGGTGCGGCGCTTCGACGCCGTCACCCGGGCTTCGACCGGCACTCTCACCCTCGGCCCCGGCCCCAAGGCCCTGGGAGTTTCCGGCGACGGCACCCGGCTCTGGGCCAGCC
>JAXHTF010000231.1 GCA_034211275.1 Acidobacteriota bacterium | reverse complement strand
GGGGTGGCGGATGTGGAGAGTGGGGTGTTGGCGACGGCGTCGACGCCGTATCGGATCGCGTCGGTAACCAAGCCATTGGCGGCGGTGGTGGCGATGCGGTTGGTGGAGGAGGGGGTGGTGGATCTGGATCGGAAGATGAGCGGGTACAGCGAGTGGGAGGACTTTTGCGTCGCCTTCAGCCAGCAGCCTTCCATCTTCGCCCAGGGCCTGGTCTGCGATCCGGCGGAGCAGCCCCTGCGGCATCTGCTGTCCCACACGGCCATCGGAGCGCCGGGAACCGGCTTCTCCTACAACCCCGTGCTCTACTCCTGGGCTTCACGGCCCCTCATGGCAGGGGCGGGCAGATCCTTTTCCGGGCTCGTCGACGAGTACGTTTTCCAGCCGGCGGGGATGGATCGCTCGGCGCGGATCTATCGGGATCTGCCGCTGCCGGAGGATCTAGCGAGAGCGCTGGCGCCGCCGCATCGAATGAGAGAAGACGGGAAGATGCAGCCTGCGCCGTATCTGAAACCCCAGGGGGACGGCGCCGCCGGCGGCGTGGTGTCGACGGTCCTGGACCTGGTGCGATTCGACATCGCCTTGGATCGAGGAGAGCTGATTTCGAAGGAGTCTCGGACGGCGATGATGGCCCCGAATCACTCCAAGGACGGTGCCGAGCTGCCCTATGGTTTGGGCTGGTTCCTCGAGGACTACAAGGGACACCGCCTCGTCTGGCACTCCGGCTGGTGGGAGAAGGCGTATTCGGCGCTTTATCTGAAGGTGCCGGATCAAGGGCTCACCTTCCTCGTGCTGGCCAACAGCGAAGGGGTTTGGTGGGGCAACCCTCTGGACCGTGCCGAGGTTCGGAAGTCGGATTTCGCTCGGCTCTTCCTGGGCGCCTTTCTGGGCAGGTAGGTCAATACCAACACTTGGGTACCACCCTGGGGAAAGAGACCAACACTTGGAGCCCCCTGGGCTGGGCTTGGGTCCCACCTCTTGCGAACCAACACTTGCGAACCAACACTTGGGTCCCCCCTTCCGTAGAGCCCCTGTTTTAGGAATCCACCGACAGTTGCAGCGCGCGGGAGGGCCTTGCTATCTTGCCTCCAAACCTGGCAGGAGGAAGCATGGCGGAGAAGAGCCTCGGGGCGGAGTTGTTGGTGCAGGTGGCCATTGTGGTGCGGGATATCGAGGCGGCGGTGGCCAACTTTGCGCGGGTGCTGGACGTGCCGGAAGTGGAGATTCGGGAGTCGCGGGAGCCGGAGGAGGCGCAGACGCGGTTTCGCGGGGAGCCTACCGACGCGCGGGCGCGGCTGGCTTTCATCGAGATGGGGCAGGCGCACATCGAGCTCATCGAGCCGGTGGGCGGGCCTAGCGTGTGGCAGGAGTTTCTCGACGAACACGGGCCCGGCGTTCACCACATCGCCTTCCGGACGCCGGACATGGATTCCGCCAAAAAGCGCCTGGACCAAGAAGGCATCGGGGTGCTGCAGGAGGGGAAGTTTCGGAGCGGGCAATACCTCTACGCCGACACCACCGACCAGCTGGGCGTGGTGCTGGAACTGCTGCATATCTATGACGGCCAATAGACCCCTCCCGAGCCAAGCTGAGCCCTGAGATGTCCGAAAAGCGCTGAGATGTCCGAAACACAACGCATCCGCTGGGGAATCTTCGGCACCGGCCTCATCGCGCACAAATTTGCCGAGGCGCTGGCGCTGCTGCCTAGAGCCGAGCTGGTGGCGGTGGCTTCGCGCTCGGCGGAGCGGGCGGAGGAGTTTGGTGAGCGCTTCGGCATTCCCGTGCGCCATGGATCCTACGAAGAGCTCGCCCGCGATGAGCGCATCGACATCGCTTATGTAGGCACCGCGACGCCGCATCACGAGGAGTGCGCCGTCCGGTCCCTGCGGGCGGGCAAGGCGGTGCTGTGCGAGAAGCCGCTGGCGGTGAACGCGGAGCAGGCTCTGCGCATGGTGGCGGCCGCTCGGGAGGAAGGGCGCCTGCTGATGGAGGCCCTGTGGTCGCGCTTCGTGCCGGCGTTTCGCCAGGCCCGGGAGTGGCTGAAGGAGGGGGCCATCGGCGAGGTGCAGATGGTGCAGGCGGATTTCGGCTTCCGGGCCGAGGGGGAGGATCTGCAGCGCTGGCTCTCGCCGGAGGCGGCGGGAGGCTCCCTGATGTTCGTCGGGGTCTATCCGGTCTCCCTGGCGGTGCTCGCCTTCGGCGGCGCTCCGACGGAGGTGAAGGTGGTGGCGGATCTTGGTCCCAACGGCACCGACCGGCGCGCGGGGATGCTGCTGGGCTTCGCCGGCGGTGGCGTGGCGGTGTTGGCCTCGGCGGTGGATACCAAGACGCCGCGGTTCGGCACGATTCTGGGGTCGCAGGGGATGATCCGCTTGGATGAGCCGTTTTACTGCAGCCCCGGCGCGACCCTCGCCCTTCCCGGGCAGGACGAGGTGCGGGTCTCGATTCCCGTCGAAGGCAACGGCCTGCACTACCAGGCGGCGGCGATGATGGAGACGCTGGATCGGGGGGAGGTGGAGAACGGGATCATGCCCCACGAGGAGTCCATCGCGGTGCTGCGGGTGATGGACGAGCTGCGCCGTCAGCTGGGGATGCGCTTCCCTTGTGAATCCAAAGAACGCGAGACGGACCGGTCCAAAGGGGACGGGGCCCGGTGATCTACGGCTCGATTCCCGGTGTCGGCAAGCCGGTGTCGCGGATCATCTTCGGTGCGGCGCATTTGAAGCAGCGCCGGGAGGCGGAGGACTTTCGGCTCTGCGACGCATTCTTCGAGGGCGGCGGCAACGCCTTCGACACCGCCCACGTCTACGGCCAGGGAGACAGCGAGCGGACCCTCGGGCGGTGGATCCGCCAGCGGGGCCTGCGCGAGCGGGTGGTGATCGTCGACAAAGGGGCCCATCCTGATGTCCATTCCGAGGGTGAGCGCCAGCGTCTCGATCCCAACTCCATCGACTCGGATTTGGTGGAGAGCCTGGAGCGCCTGGGTACGGAGTACATCGACCTCTTCCTGCTGCATCGGGATGATCCCCAACAAGACGTAGCTTCTATTCTGGAGTGCCTGAACGAGCAGGTCGAGAAGGGGCGGATCCGGGCCTTCGGTGTGTCCAATTGGTCGGTGCCCCGCCTCCGGGAAGCCAACGCCTACGCTCAGCGCCGGGGCCTGCTGCCGCTAGCCGCCAGCTCTTCCCACTTCAGTCTGGCGGAGCAGGTCCGGCCGCCGTGGCCCGGGTCGGTGACGCTCACCGGAGCGGAGCGCCAGGAGGATCGGGACTGGTACACGGCCCAGGCGACGAGCCCACAGCCGATGGCGCTCTTGTGCTGGTCGGCGCTGGCCGGGGGCTGGCTGCTGCGGCCGGCGGACGCTCCGCCCCCCGTGGGCACCCACGAGGAGATCGCTACCCGGGCGTACGAGTCCGCGCCCAATCGCGAGCGGCGGCGGCGGTTGGTCCAGCTGGCCGAAGAGCGCGGTCGGTCCGTCGCGCAGATTGCTCTGGCCTATGTGCTGAGCCAACCCATGGCGCCGTTTGCGTTGATCTCCGTGGCCACCCAAGAGGAATGTGCCGACAATCTGGCGGCTTGTGAGGTCAGCCTGTCTCCGAAGGAGCTGGAGTGGCTTGATCTCCGACGGGTCGGAGGCGGCTAGGAGCCTGCGCTCCCAGGGCTTCTGGATGGGGAGCCGGTGAACTAGGTAGAGGTCGTGGTTGCACCGCCTCCGCCCGGGGATCCAATCCCCGGGCTACTCAGGTTCCGCCAGCTCTGCTGGCTCCGGAGGGGAGAGTGTGGGTGAGCGGGATCTGGGAGCCGGATTCATCCGGCGGTGTCCTGGGTAGCCCCGGGATTGATCCCGGGGCGGAGGTGGCTCACAAGCGGTGCCGCAACTCGTTTGAATCTACTCAGGCCTTGGCGCTACCTGGTACCACATCCCGCGGCCCCCGCATGCACTCCCTCAAGACCCCCCAATACCCATGGGTGATGTGCGCCTTCTGGCGGTACTCCGGGAGCTCCAGCAGGGCCTGGTGTAGGCGGGGGAGGCGGTAGAAGGGGACGCTGGGGTAGAGGTGGTGGTCAAGGTGGTAGCCGGCGTTCTTCGGCGAGATGAAGATGCGGTCGAAGAGGTTCGGGATGATGGTTCGGGATTGGCTGTAGATGCTCTCGTAGGCGAGGCCGAAGTGCTCGGCCATGCTGGTGATGCGCATGGCGATGGGCCACCAGAGGAACATGGGCACCAGCCAGTACATGGCGAAGGGCCGCCAAAGGCCCAGGACGGTGAGCAGCACGGCGACGAGGGCGTAGAAGAGCAGCCGGGCGGCGGTGAGGGCCGGGGGATGGCGGCGCTTGCCGCCGCCGGCCCAATGGAGCTCGGACTTGGCCGTGGACCAGGGCTTGAGGAGGAATTTCACCATGCCGCCGAAGGTCTTGGGGAAGGACCAGGCGGGGGTTTGCTTCGCCACCCAATCCGGATCCCGGTCGGTGTTGAGGTGGCGATGGTGGGTTAGGTGGGTCTTGCGGTAGTCGCGAAGGGTAATGAATAATGGGAAAGCAAGTAGTAAATCAGCCAGCAGGTCGTTCCAGCGCTTCGAGGGCAGGAGGCGGACGTGGGCCGCGTCGTGCAGGAGGAAGCCCAGGGCGTGCAGGCGCGCCCCGATGAACGGGACGACCAGGACGTAGAGCAGCGGATGGAAGAAGCGGTCGCAGAGCCAGGCGGCGCCGAGGATCGCTGACCATTCGACCAGGATGTGGCCGAAGGCCAGGGGCGGATTCAAGCGCGAGAGCTCGCGCACCAGCTGCGGCGAAAGATGCTCCCGGCGCTCGCCGTCGGCGCTTTCGGCTCGAGCTGCCCGCTCGTCTCGTACCGCACCCGCTTCTTGAACCATACGTTTGAGTGTAGCAAAGCTCCGCCTCAAGAGCCCCTTCGGAGGAGGTCCCGCCGCGATGAACGAGCCCGTCCCCACCGACCTGGCGCAAGCCCAGAGCCGGCGCATTCTGGCCTGGCGAACCGTCCATGGCTGGCTGATGCTGGCGACGGCGCTCCTGGCTCTCTACCTGGATCGGCCGGTGATCGTCGCCGTCGTGGGGATGGTCTCTCTCCTCACCCTGGCCAAGGTGGGGTCGGTGCCGCGTCAGCCCGGAGACCGGTTCAACTTCGTCAATTGGATCACCGTCGCGCGGATCCTCGCCGGCGTCACGGTGGTGATCACGCCGATCCTCTTCGGGCCGATGTTCGCCTGCATCCAGGTGATTTCGTTGTGGGTCATCGACGGCATCGACGGGCGTCTGGCCCGCCGCTTCAACCTGGTCTCGGTGCTGGGAGGGAACCTCGACAAGGAAGGCGACGCCATCATCACCGTCACCGTCTGCCTGATGTTGATCCACCTAGATCGCATCGGCCTTTGGATCCTGGTCATCGGTCTGATCCGCTTCGTCTACCTGATCTTCCTGGGCTTCCTACGCCGGGAGTCGAAGTCGCCGCCGTCGTCCCCCTTGAGCACCTTCACCACCGGCTTCACCCACATCCTGTTGGGCGTGCGCTTCGTGCTCGATTGGGAGCTCCACACGGCCTTGTTGATCCTGGCGACGGTGCTGATGGTGATCAGCTATTGCCGCGGTGTTTACTACGCCCTCCGCTGACCGCCCGCTGAGCGACCATGCAACCGATTCCGCAGGTGCTGCTCTTGGACGTCATGGGCACCCTGGTCCACGATCCGTCCTACCGGGAGGGTTTGGACTTTCTGGGTCTGAGCCTGGAGGAATTCCTCGCCGCGGCGGATCGGGAGGCCTGGGGTGCCTTCGAGCGCGGTGAGATCGACGAGGAAGCCTATTTCCGACGCATGTTTATGGATCGCCGGCCGGTGGACGGGGACGGCTTGCGGCAGGCCTTGGTGGACGGCTATCGCTGGCTCGATGGCATGGAGGAGCTGGTGATGGAGCTCTCCGCCGCGGGGGTGAAGATGCACGCTCTTTCCAACTATCCCCGGTGGTACCGGCGCATCGAAGACAAGCTGCGCCTGAGCCGCTATCTGAGGTGGAGCTTCGTCTCCTGCGAGACGGGCCGGCGCAAGCCCTCGCCGGAGGTCTATCTCGACGCGGCGGCGACCCTCGGCGTGGCCACCTCGGACTGCCTCTTCGTCGACGATCGGGAGAAGAATTGTGCCGGAGCCCGGGGGACGGGGATGCGGGTCTGGCGTTTCGAAGGAGTCGAAGGGCTCCGCGAAGAGCTGCGGCGGCAGGCGGTTCTATAGGGGCTGGAAACAGGCTGGGAGAGATCATGAGCGGCAAACACACTTTCTCCTACCTTGGGACTCTCGCGGGGCTTGTGGCGTTGCTGGCCTTGGTGCTTTCCCCGCCAGTGGCAGCGGAAGCGCCTGCTGAAGAGCCCGGGGAGATCGTCGAGGCTCCGGAGGCGGATGCCTTTCCCGTCGAATGGCCTTTTACCGAGGGGGCGCCGGGGGGCGGCCGCCACTCAACCCTCACCGACATTCATCCGGGCAACGTCGAGCAGCTGCAGGTGGCGTGGACCTATCGCCACGGCGATGTTTGGGAAGGGCAATTCCCGGTCAAGATCCGCCGCGGCAGCACCTCGGAATCGACGCCCATCGTGGTCGACGGCCGGCTCTTCTTCACTACCCCGCGCAATCGGGTCATCGCCCTCGATCCTGAGACCGGGGAGGAGCTGTGGACCTTCGACCCGGTGCTCGAGCCGGGGCGCTTCTTCTACATGTGGATCAACCGCGGCGTTGCCTACTGGCGGAGCCAGGAGGAGGAAGGGAAGTGCGCGGCGCGGGTCTTCCTGGCGACGCTGGATGCGCGGCTCTTCGCCCTCGATGCGGCGACGGGGGAGCCCTGCGGGGACTTCGGCACGGAGGGGGTGGTGAATCTCCTCGAAGGGCTGGTGCCCCTCTACGACAGCTGGGAGTATGGCGTCACCTCGCCGGGCACCGTCATCGGCGACGTCATCGTGGTGGGCTCTTCCATCGCGGACCAGATCCGCCCCGACGCGCCGCCGGGGGACGTGCGGGCCTTCGACGTGCGCACCGGCGAGGTGCGCTGGACCTTCCACACCATTCCCCACGCCGGAGAATTCGGCGCCGAGACCTGGGAGACCGGCCGGCGGCTAGCAGGGGCGGCGAATGTTTGGTCCACCATCACCGCGGATCTGGAGCGGGGGCTGGTCTTTCTGCCGGTGAGCTCGCCGAGCCCGGATTTTTACGGCGGAGAGCGCCTGGGCTCGAACCTCTTCTCCGACTCGGTGGTCGCCCTCGACGGCGCGACCGGCGAGCGGGTGTGGCATTACCAGACCGTGCACCACGATCTGTGGGATTACGATCTCGCCTCGCCGCCGGTGCTGGTCACCGTGGAGCGGGAGGATGGCCCCGTGGACGCCGTCGCTCAGGCGACCAAGCATGGCTTCGTTTTCGTGCTCCACCGGGAGACCGGGGAGCCCCTCTTCCCGGTGGAGGAGCGGCCGGTGCCCAAGAGCGATCTGCCCGGCGAGCGGGCCGCCCTCACCCAGCCGTTCCCGACGGCGCCGCCGCCGCTAGTACCCCAGCGCCTGGACGAGGACGACCTCTACGCCCCCACGAAGGAGCATCTAGAGGCTTGCCGGGCGCGGCTGACCGGGGTGCGCAACGAGGGCCTCTTCACCCCTCCGAGTCTCCAGGGCTCGGTGATCTATCCCTTCACCTTCGGCGGCGCCAGCTGGGCGGGGGCGACCTGGGATCCGGCGCGGCAGCGGCTCTTCGTGCCGGTGCAGAACAAGGTCCACATCGTGCAACTCCAGGAGGTGGCGGAGCGCGCTGGGGAGATCGATCCCAATGTTCGGCCGCTGCGCGGGCTGCCGTTTCAGAATCTCTTCTGGTGGTTCACCGGCCGGGGAACCGGCGAGCGCTACTGGCTGCATCCGGTGACCGGCCGCACGGTCTTCCAGCACGAGGGGGTGCTGTGCAACAAGCCGCCCTGGGGCCGGCTGGTGGCCGTCGATCTGGCGCAGGGAACGATTGCCTGGAGCGCCTCCTCCAGCATCGGTCCCGACGATCCCGGCCTCGGCGGGCTGGCCCCCGCCTTGTCGACGGCCAGCGGCCTGGTCTTCCACGGCGGCACCAAGGATCCGGTGATGCGGGTCCACGATGCAGAAACCGGCGAGCTGGTCACCACCTTCGACTTGCCCGCCGGCCTCCACGCCGGGCCCATCTCCTACAAGCTCCAGCCCGACGGCAAGCAGTTCCTGGTGGTGGCACCGGGCGGGCATATCGGCGTCGGCTCCCCCGCCGGCGACTACGTCATCGCCTACACCTTGCCGTGACGGCTGACCTCAAGACCCGCCTCGGCAAGCTCCCGCCGCATGCGCCGGAATCCTTGGGGTACCGGATCGCTCCGTAGGTGCTGGACGATCTCCGCGGCACACTCCTCCGAGGTCTTGCCGGTGGTGTCGATCTCGAAATCGTAGTGGCAGCCCTCGTGGATGCAGGTGAAGCTGCCGTAGGCGTAGCCTGAGGAGCGGTTGGCGCGCTCCCGCTCCCGGCGCTCCAACTCTTCGAGCTCGCAGGACACTTTGATGAAGAGCACCCGGTGATCCGCCAGGGTCTCCACCGCCTGGCGCCTCCACAGGGGGTAGAGGAGCACGTGATCCACTACCACGTGGCTGCCTTCTTCCGCCAGCGCCGCCACCGAGCGGTGCATGCCCAGGATGACCCGGTGGCCGAAGGGGCCGGCCTGGACGTCGATGAACGGGCGCGGAGCGTCGGGAACGGTGACCGACAGAAAGCCTTCCGCCGCCGCCGAGTCCGGAGCCACGTCGAGGGCGCGATAGCAGCGGGGCATCATAGACAGGAACATGTCGGCGGCGACGTGCAGCAGGGGCTCGGGGAAGCACGCCTGGAGGGCGGTGCAGAGGGACGACTTGCCGGCGCTGGACGGCCCGTTGAGAAAGAGGATCCAGGGGCGAGGGTCGCTCACGACTCGGCCTCCGAGGGCCGATGGCTGATCTTCACGCCGTCGACGAAGAGATGGTCGAGGGTCGAGTCGAGGAAGAACCTCACCGCTTCCGCCGGCCGTTCGATGATGGGCATGGCGGGGCCGTTGAAGGAGGTGTTGAGGAGCAGGGGCAGTCCACTGGAGGCGTGAAACTCGGTCAGCAAGCGGTAGTAGTTGCCGTCCTCCGGGGCGACGGTCTGGATGCGGGCGCTGTCGTCGACGTGGGTGATGGCGGGAGCGTCGGGGCGGCGCATGCGGGCGTTGAAGAGCATGTAGGGCGAGGGGATGGGGGCGCCCTCGCACCACTCCTCGCAGGCTTCGATGAGGATCGAGGGAGCCAGAGGGCGCCAGGCTTCCCGTTCCTTGATCTGGTTGACCCGGCGCCAATTCGTTCCGTGCCCCGGGTGCGCCAGGATGCTGCGGTGCCCCAGGGCCCGGGGACCGATCTCGCTGCGGCCCTCGAACCAGGCGATGATGCGGTCGCCGGCGAGGAGCCGGGCGGCTTCCCGGGCGGGATCCTCGGGATGCTCGACCACCAGCTCGTCCCGGTGCTGCTGCAGGATCTCGTCGAGCTCGCTCCGGCAGGTCCCCAGCCCCAGGTAGGCGCGGTGGGAAGCGGGCCGGGGCGGCGTCCCCCGGGGCGTCCGCAGTACCGCGTAGCGCAAGGCCTGGGCGGCGCCGATGGCGAGGCCGCTGTCGTCGCAGCCCGGGGGGACGAAGAGTCCGGCGAAGGAGCCCTTCGCCCGGCTGCCATTGGTGAGTCCGGTGGCCAGGATGCGGGTATTGGCCGGGCAGTTGAGGGCCGCACCGCCGGTGGAGACCAGGGCCTCCGGGGAGAGCCCGGAGTTCTCGCAGGCTCCCTGCAGGGATTGGA
>JAXHTF010000230.1 GCA_034211275.1 Acidobacteriota bacterium | reverse complement strand
GCGGCGATGCGGGAGGGGCTTTCTCCTCCGGCTCGGCGCGGCTCCAACGGGTCACCCTGGAGGACTTCTTCTCCATCTCCCAATGCGTCGAGGTGGCGGAGGACGAGAATCCCTTCACCCTCGCCGCTCGGGTGCGGGTGGCGAGCCCGGATCCGCCGACGGTGCCGGATCTGACGGCGCCCATGGTCTTCGGGTCCACCCTCTTCTTCGCCAACACCAACTGCTCCGCCTTCCCGGGCTGCGGCGAGCCCCCGCTACCGCCCTGCGGCGGCTTCGGAGAGGTGGTGACGTCGGTGCAGGTGGGGGATACCGTGGGCCTTTGGCTGCCCATCGTCAACGACGCCGTGGAGATCCCCGCCGGCGCCCTGTCGGCGCTGGTCACCTGGGTGGTGGACCGGGATACCGCCGACACCTTCGTGGTCAACGTCGACGACGCCTTCTTCGGCCAGCCCGACGCCGGCAACGTGATCTTCGTCGACGGATTCGAAAGCGGCGACTTCACCGGCTGGACGCGCTTCGTGTCGCCTTGATCAGTAGGCCGCGGCCCTAAGTCTCGTCTACCGGGCACCACATGTGGATCTTGGCGAGAAAGCGCTCGCCGATCCGCAGGGCCATGGGCTCGGTGCCGAAGGGCCGGAATCCGCAGGATGTGTAGAGGCGCCGGGCGGGGGTGTTGGCTTCGGTGACGGTGAGCTGGACGAGGCGGGTTTCGGGATGGCTTCGAGCTTCCTCCAACACCGCCTGGACCAGCGCTCGGGCCACGCCCCGGCCCCGAAAGGCCGGCAGGACGGCCATCCCATAGAGTCTGGCCTTGTGGCGGGTGCGGGGACGCTGCTCGAAACGCAGGCCCGCGACTCCGGCTAATTCTCCCTCGAGGAACGCACCGAAGACCCTCTGAGGAGCATCGGGTCCCTCGGCGACCCGCGGCAGCCACCAATCCATCGGCAGCGGCTCGCGCTCCGCCACCGTGGCGATGAAAGCCTCGGGCTCGTGGGCGTAGGCCTGCAGCATCAGGGCACGGTACTCGGCTACGTCGGCGGGGGTGAGGCGGCGGATCAACACTTGGGTACCCCCTGTGGGAACCGGCGGATCAACATTCGGACCAACACTTGGGTGCCACCTGTAGGAATCCTTTGTTCATGGGGGTTTACGACGGCCCGAGGTGGCCCATCGACGGGATCAACACTTGGGTCCCACCTCCAAGATTTGTCGAAAACCAACACTTGGGTACCCCTTTGGGCGCCGAAAACCAACACTTGGGTACCCCCCTCTGGGCAGACAACCAACAAGCGACCAACAAGTGGGTCCCCCCTGCGGAAATGCGCTTACCAAGGGTGCTCTTCGCCCTCCCAGGTGAGGAACTGGCCGCTCTGCTGGAGGCTGACGGTGGCGGCGACTTGCAGGATGCCGCGGACGGCTTCGGGGGCCTCGAGGGGTGCGCGGGGGCCACCCATGTCGGTCTGGACCCAGCCGGGATGGATGGCGACGACGGTGATGCCGTGGCGGTGGAGGTCGTGGGCCAGGGTTCGGCTGAGCATGTTGAGGGCGGCCTTGGAGGCGCAGTAGGCATAGAGGCCGCCGGTAGTCTTATTCGTCAGGGATCCGAGGGAGGAGGAGATGTTGAGCACCTTGGGCTGGGTGCCGCGGCGGAGCAAGGGGAGGGCTTCCCGTACCACCAGCATGGGGGCGGTGCAGTTGATGTGGAAGGTCTCATCGAGGGTGGCGCCGTCGAGGGTCTCCGGTGTCTCGTGGAGAGGCATGACGCCGGCGTTGTTGAGCAGAAGGTCGAGACCATCGGTGTGCTGGCCGACGGTCTCGAGGGCTTGCCGGATGGAGGCGTCGTCGGCGAGCTCCACCTCGACGAGAGTCAGCCCGTCTCCATGGTGACGCTGGAGCTCGAGGAGCTCGGCGGCATCTTGAGGATTACGGCAGGCGGCGAAGCCCCGATCGCCCTGCTCCAGGCATTGGCGGGCCATCTCCAGTCCTAGGCCGCGGTTGGCTCCGGTGATCAAGACTTTGCGCATGGTGCTCCTCTCCGCCGGCTCCTGGCGGTTTCGCGACTAGGGTAGGTCTGTGAGTAGATCAACACTTGGGTCCCCCCTTTTGGCGGAGAACCAACAAGTGGGTCCTCACGTCGGTGAACACCTTCAGGGACACACTGCGGAAGAGTCTAGCTCAGGAGATTGGGCGGGCCTGAGGCCGCCACCGCCCCCGGGGCTAGGACCCGAGGGCGGTGGGGTGGGGACGCGGGCAGTGGGACGGAGGGACCGTCAGGGGCTGGTGGAGGGCAGCACCGAGAAGAGGGTGATGGTGCCGCTGACCTCGTGGGCCACCACCAGCAGGGCCCGGGAGATGGGGCTTTGGGCCTTGGGGATGAAGAGAAGGCCTTCTGGCGCTTGGTCCACCACGCTGCCGACCATCGGTGTGCCGTCGGCCTTCAGGTTGGTGACGTATTGGACGAAGGAGGGGCGCTGGGGCTCGGTGAGGTCGTAGACCATGATGCCGCCGGTGCGCTCGAGGCCGATGAAGGCGTAGGTGCGGCCGCGGAAGAAGCCGAGGGTGATGCCCTCGGGTTCGGGGCCTTTGTCGTCGCTGCGGGAGTCCGCCTCTTCGCCGGGGCCGTTGGAGTTGAAGTGCTGGGGCACCCGGGCGGCGGTGATCAGCTCGAAGTCGCGGCCGCTGTCCCACACCAGCTCACCGTCGGCGCTCCACACGGAGAAGGAGCGGGCACCGTAGGAGAAGAAGGTCTCGTGGAGGCCGTCGCCGTCAGCGTCGCCGCTGGCGCTGGTGGTGCGCAGGCGGCCGAGGTTCTCGTCCTGGAGGAGGGTGGCGGCGTCGGGGAAGACGGCGGGATCGAGGTCCAGGTCGTCGCCGCGGATCTCTTCGCTGAAGCAGTCGTAGTCCCGGGCGTCGCCCTCGTTGGCGGTGAGGATGTAGGTCTCCCCGCCGGAGGTCAGGCCGGCGATGGCGTCGGGCTGGTACATGCCCTGGGTGGGCCAGGGCACGATGCGCCGCAGGCCGTCGCGATTGCTGGCGTCGAAGGCGTTCTCCGGCAAGGAGTGGTCCTTGGTGCCCAGGGGCAGCAGGTCGGTGATGGTGGCAGTGGCGATGTCGAGGACCGCCAGGGCGTTGTTCTCCTGCAGCGAGATCCAAGCGGTGGTGGAGTCCCCGGAGACGGCGATGTACTCGGGCTCGAGATCCTGGGCTACGGACGCGTCGGGGCCGAAGATGCGCACGCCGTCCGGGGCGCCGGTGTTGAAGGCCTGGAAGCCGGCGGTGGTGACCGCCGCGTCGGTGAGATTGGCGACGCCGCCGGAGAGGTCGATGATGCTCACCGAGCCTTCCGGATCCGCCGCCAGGCCGGCCTCGCAATAGTCCGCTGGCTCGCCCTCGTTGGCTACCAGCACCTTGGTGCCGTCGGGGGTGAAGGTGACCATGTCCGGCAGCGCGCCCACGGTCACCGAGCTCAGCAGCTCGCCGTCGGTGTCGAAGAAGGCCACCCGGCCGGCGGCCTGGGAGTTGTCCGGCTCCACGGCCACCGCCACCACGCCATCCTGCACGGCGACGCTGTTGGCGCCGGCACCGAGGGCGGAGAGGTCGATGGTGAAGGCGAGCACCGGATTCCAGGGCTGGGCGATGTCGAGCACGTCGAGAACGGGGCGCTCACCGTTGATCAGGAAGAGCCGTTCGGTGGCGGCATCGTAGGCGACGATCTCGGCGGCGCTCTCGTCGAAGCGGCCGGTGTCGTATTGACCGATGGGGCGCAGCTCGATGGCGTCGGTGGAGGCGGTGAAGACACAAGCGGTCAGGCCGGCCAGCATGAAGACACCTAGGCTGGTCCCTAGATTGGCGGCATAGCGGGCGATGGGAGTCATCGATTTCTCCTGCGTTGGTTGGAAGTGGCCCGAGGGGTCGGGAACGCAGGAAAGCTAGCGGCGATCTGCTGCGGGGCGACGACGCTGGTGTGGCGAGGCTGTCACGGCCTTGGCGGGGCTTGGGTCTGATGGAGCGCTGGGAGCTGGGACGACGGAGCTCGTCGCTTTGTCATCTTCTGGTCATCTTGGGCTCGGTAGCTTGTCGTTGCAGGGCGCGAAGAGTTGGCGGTGGCAACCATCGATAACGGGCTCGAAGACTTTCCTCCGCCGATTCTTCCTCCTGCCAATCTTCAGGAGGTGACAGATGAGCTTCAGACTCTGGTTGGTTTTGATCCTGCTCGGCTTCACGGCGCTGCCTCCGGCGGTGGCTCAGCCATCGTTCTTCGAGGTGACTCCGGCTGCCGACCCATATTTCTCGAACCCGGCGAGCGAAGACTTCTGGGTCAACGCGGTGGCGCCGGCGGACGTCGATGGCGACGGAGATCTGGATCTCGCGGTCTTGGGTTTCTACGTCGTCTACAACCAGAGCGCCGAGGACCGCCTCGTGCTCCTGCTCAATCAGGGGCCCGGCGCGACGGGGGCGTGGACATTCGCCCCGCAGCAGGTTCCGCTGGGAGATGTCTTCGCCGGCGGGTCGGATCTGGCGTGGGGCGACTACGACGGCGACGGAGATCACGATCTGGCGGTGGGCTCGGAGGGGCTCACGGTGCTCTACCGCAACGATGGGGGCTCTCTCACCGCTCTGCCCAACCTCTTCCCGGGGTACTTCGAGGATTCGGACTATGACGGTTCCTACGATCTCCGGTCGCTGACCTGGGCGGATGCCGACAATGACGGGGACCTGGATCTGCTGATCCCTTCAGCCTTCGATGATTTCGCTGGCGAGTACTCCACCGTGCTGATGCGCAACGACGGCCCGGACGGTGCCGGAGGTTGGGTCTTCAACGATGCGGCGGCGGGCTTCGCCGCCACCTTCAACGCCCAGAGCGCCTGGGCCGACGACGATGGGGACGGGGATCTGGACTTGCTCCTCGTGGACGTGGATCCGTTCTTCGGGGAAGGCTTCGTACGGCGCTATGAGAACGCTGCAGGTTCTTTCACGGGGACGGATCTGCTGCCCATTCGCGTCGAGTATGGCCTCGCCGATTGGGGAGATTACGACGCTGATGGAGACCACGACGTTCTGGTCGCCGGCACCATCGAGGAGGCCGACGGCACCTTCCGGACGGTGCTGCGGGTCTATCGTTCCGATGCCGGAGTCTTGACCCCCATGGACATTCCCGGCGGTCCCGACGGCGGCTGGTTGGACATCCATGCCGCCACCTGGGCGGACTACGATTCCGACGGGGATGTCGATCTTCTCGCCACCGGCAGCTACATCGGTCCCCAGGAGATCGAGGGTCGCTCCACCGTCTATGCCAACAACGGTGGGGTGCTGTCGGATGTGGGCGTGGAGCTGCCGGCGCCCATCGGCTCGGTGGGCCGGGGAGGCGCGTTCACCTGGCTCGACATCGACGGTGACGAGGACCTGGACTACCTGGTAGCGGGCGCCTACTACGTTCCCGCCGGCAACGGGTTGGTAGAGGCGCGCATGCACCTCTACCGCAACGACGTGACCGCCGCCAACGCGGCTCCGGCGCCCCCGGCGGGACTGACGGCGACGACCCGTGTCGGTGGAGCCATGGTGGAGTGGACCGGCGCGACGGACGATTCGACGCCTGCCCTGGCCATCACCTACGACCTGGAGGTGCGCCGGGTCGGGGGTGGGGGCGCCAGCGCCGAACGGCTACCGGAGCCGGGAGGAGTCAGTGCGGCGACCCGCTGGCCTCTCAACGGCTTGTTGCCGGGGACCTACAGCTGGACCGTGAGGGCTGTGGACAGCTCCTTCAGCGACAGCGCTCCGGCGGGCGGCAACTTCACCGTCGAGGCTGCCGAGGAGATCTTCAGCAGCTCCTTCGAGACCGGAGATACCCAGGGCTGGATCGTCGGTCCACCGTAACGCACCGGCCTTTCGTGACCGCGGTGGCTCTCCTCGAGGGCCTTGCCGCCACGATGAATCGAGAGTCTTCGGCGCCGGTGGAGCACCCTGCGGCTCTTTCCCCCGCTGCTAGGGTGCTTCGCCGGCTTCCGGAGCAAGATCCTCGGGAGCCAGGGCGGCGGCGGTGCGCGCCTGGATGTCGCTGACCAGCGGCGCTACGGTGCTGCGGCGCTGGAGGATCATCAGCGCGCCGGCGACGCCGCGGCCGGGCTCGATCCACGGAGCGAAGCCCAGGATGGCGGGGCAGGAGGCCCGCAGGCCCGGCGATTCCTCGCCCTCTTCCGCCGGGATCTGCTCCAGCCACACGCCCAGACCGAAGCTGCCGCCAGCGGAGTCGTCCTCCTCCGAATCACCGCTCGGAGCCCAGGGAGCGAAGACGTCCTCTGCCGAGGCTGTCTGGTCGCTGAATAGCTCAGCCACCGAGTCCTCGGAGAGCACCGCCCCTTCGGGCCCTTGGCCGCGGTTGAGGAGCATGGTGAGGAAACGGCCGTAGTCCGCGGCGTTGCCGCTGGCGCCGGTGGCGATGGTGGGGTTGGGGCCTTCCGGCCAGCCGGTGGCCTCGAGGCCCAGAGGCAGGGCCAGGGCACTGCGGAAGATCTCATTCCAGGACGGCCCGGCGGCGATCTCGGCGACGCGGCCGGCGACCTGGAAGGCGGCGGCGCCGTAGCGTACCTGGGTGCCCGGCGGGGCCACCGCCGGCTCGTCGAGGATCTCTTCGGCGCAGGCCGCCAAGCTCAGGTCGTGCTCCGCCACGCAGGGGTGATAGGCCACCAGGCCGGAGGTATGGGAGAGCAGCTGACGAACGGTGATGGCGATTTTGTCGTCCCCCACCTGAGGGAAGAATTGGATCAGCGGATCGTCCAGGGAGAGCCGCTCCGCATCCACCAAGCTGAGCAAGGTGGCGGCGGCCAGCCATTGGGAAGCGGAGCTCAGGGGGACGACGGTGTCGCGGTCGTAGCGGCCGTAGTACCGCTCCATCAGCACCTGGTCGGCGGTGCCCAGCCAGAGGGCGGCGTCCTGAGGCAGGTCGTTGCGGCCGAGGTCGTCGGCGACGGCCTGGTCGAGATCCCGGAAGGCCGGCTGCACGATGTCCGCCGGCTCCTCGCCCTGAGGCTCTACCGCGGGCGGTGCCGCCGGCTCCTGAGCGTGGACCGGCAACGGCGTCAGCATCAGTACCAACGAGGCGAGAACGAGCGACTTGGAGTAGGCGAACAGGCGGCCAACCATGGTGATGGTCTCCTCTTGGAACGAAAAAACGACCCGCACTGGAAAGTACGGGCCGAGTTTAGCAGTCGGAGGTGATTGTCTGAATCACCCGCGAGGATGAAGGCAGCCCCTGTCCATCGACGATGGGTGCGGGCAGGCCTCGGCGCTTAGAAGTCCGCTTCGGGACCTCCGCCGCCGTCGCCGCCGGCTCCCCGGCGCCCACCCTTGGACAGCACGGTGAGGAAGCGCCGCGCCGCCTGGAAGGCGTCCAGGCGGACGATCTGCTCCTCCGTCAGCAAGGCCCGGAAGTCGCTCTCGAAGGTGTCCTTGATGGCGCCCAGGTCCTGCCGGCCGGATTGCAGATCGAGCACCAGGGTGCCCACCGCGGTGGCGTCGGGGTTATCGCTGGAGAGCAGATCCCGCAGCTCCATGCGCAGCCCCCGCTGCTCTTCCACCAGCGGCTGGGCCGCGTCCCGGGCGGTCATGAGCAGCGCGACGGTTTGTTCTTGCTGGTCCTCGGTGAGCTCCAGGAAGCGGGCCGCGGCGCGCACCAGCAGCTCACCGGTGAAGCCTTCGCTGGCCTGGTCGAGACCGGCGCCGGGGCCCGCCGCGTTGGGGTTCTGGAACGGAGGTTGCGCCTGGGTCGACAGCGGCAGCGCCAGAGCGCCGGCGACGAGCAGCAGCGCCAAGACACCGACCACCCACGGCGTGCGGGCCAGAGAGAGAGCGTTGTTGCGGCGGGGAGTGGGGTTGGGGCTCATGGATGAAGGTCCTCCTGAGTCAGTGGGATGAGTCGAAGTTTCGCGCCGGCGCGGGGAGAGCGAATGGGGCTCGCCCCGGCCGTCTGATGGAGAAACCCCCGAGGATGGAGTTTCTTGCGCCTTCTCCCGGGTCTTTTTCCGGAGAGCCCCCGATCTCTCGCCGGGGCCACCGGCGGAGGAGGAACGGGACGGGGTTTCGAGGTGGCGCCAGCGGTGGTAGATTGGGAGCGCTGGAGATTTGCCGACGCCTCCCGAGGGTGCCATTCGGATGCCTCCGGCTGTGATACGTTCACCCTTCACCCAAGCTTTTTCGAGAGGCCTGCGACGATGACCAACCGCGGGGAATTACGCCGCACTGCACTCTACGATTGTCACCTGGAAGCCGGTGCCCGCATGGTGGGCTTTGCCGGCTGGGAAATGCCGGTGCAGTACGCCGGCCTGATGGCCGAGCACGAGGCCGTGCGCACCGCCGCCGGTCTCTTCGACGTCTCCCACATGGGGGAGGTGCGGATCCAGGGGCCCGACGCCGAGGCCTTCCTGCAATATCTGACGCCCAACAACGTGGCCAAGCTCAAGGTCGGGCGGGCGCACTACAGCGCGCTGCTCACCGAGGAAGGCACCTACATCGACGACCTGTTGATCTATCGTCTCGCCGACGATGACTTCCTGGTGGTGGTCAACGCCGCCAACGTCGACGGCGACTTTGCCTGGATCCACAGTCACGCCGAGGCCTTCAGCGGCGAGGTCACGGCGCGCAATGTCTCCGACGACTACGCCTTGTTGGCCCTCCAGGGGCCGCGGGCGGTGGAGATCCTGAGCCAGCTCACGGAGTCGGATCTGGAGGCCATTCGCTACTATCGCTTCGCCCACGGCGAGGTCGACGGAGTACCGGCGATCCTGTCCCGCACCGGCTACACCGGCGAGGACGGCTTCGAGCTCTATCTGGCGCCGGAGCACGCCGCTCAAGTGTGGCGGGCACTGCTCGCGGCGGGGGCGGACCGCGGTCTGCAGCCCGCCGGCCTGGGCGCCCGAGACAGCCTGCGGCTGGAGGCGGCCATGGCCCTCTACGGCCACGAGATCGACAACACCACCACTCCCTGGGAGGCGGGCCTCGACTGGACCGTCAAGCTCAAGGCCGGCGATTTCATCGGCCGCGACGCCCTGGTGGCGCAGCAGGAGAAGGGCATCGAGCGCAAGCTGGTGGGCTTCGTGGTCACCGGCCGTGGCATCGCCCGGGAAGGCCACGGAGTGGTGCACGGCGGCGAGACGGTGGGCAAGGTCACTAGCGGGACCTTCAGCCCGACCTTCAAACAGGCCCTGGGACTGGCTTACGTTCCCGTGGAGCTGGCGGAGCCGGGCACCGCCCTGACCCTGGAGGTTCGGGGACGGGAGATCCCGGCGGAAGTTCGGGAGACTCCCTTCTACCGCCGAGACAAGTGATCGGCGGTTGATGATGGGCGGATTCCGTAAGGGCGAGAACTGGAGTTTCTCTACCGCCGGCGGCGACGCCGGTGAGGTTCAACGACACCGAGAGAGGATCTGAGCATGTATCCGAAAGACTTCCTGTACACCAAGGAGCACGAGTGGGTGCGGGTCGAGGACGACCACTGCACCCTGGGCATCACCGAGTTCGCTCAGCACGAGTTGGGGGACGTGGTCTTCGCCGAATTGCCCGAGGTGGGACAGTCCTTCGAAGCGCAGGACGAGATCGGTACCATCGAGTCCGTCAAGGCGGTGGCCGAGGTTTACACGCCGGTGGCTGGAGAGATCGCCGAGGTCAATGAATCCGTCGTCGACGATCCCTCGAAGCTCAACGACGATCCCCACGGCGACGGCTGGCTGGTGCGGATCAAGCTGAGCTCTCCGTCGGACCTCGAAGGCTTGATGAACGCGGACCAATACAACGAGTACGCGAGCGGTGGTGATGACTAAGACTTCCTCCGAAGCCAAGCCGGCGAAATCGCATCGGTATTTGCCCACCGGTGCCCAGGATCGTCAGGAGATGCTCGAGCGCATCGGCGTTCAATCCGTCGACGATCTCTTCGCCGCCCTGCCCGAGCAGATCCGCCTCGCCGAGGCTCTCGATGTCGCCGGACCGCTGTCGGACCAAGAGCTGCGCGGATTGTTCCG
>JAXHTF010000229.1 GCA_034211275.1 Acidobacteriota bacterium | reverse complement strand
TGGTGGCCGGCGCTCTGGCCCTCGCTCGGCGACCGCTGCGCGAGCCCTCCGGCGCTCCGCCCCTCTGGCTGCGCGCTGGAGTGGTGCTGGCGGTACTGGTCAACTGGGCCTACCTCGTGATCAATGGAACCTGAGCGGGCTGCCACGCCCGTCGCGCCCGTCTCTTCCACAGCCCGCCGTCGCCGCTGGCCCTGGATCCTGGCGGCGCTGGCCCTGTTGTTGCTGCTCGACCTTTCCCGTCCTCCCGAGGCTCAGCTCTCCGCCGCGGCTCTTCTGGGGGCCATCGACCTCTATCAGGCAACGCTCTCGCCGCGCATGCCGGGGATGGGGGTGCATTGCCGTTTCCAGCCCACCTGCAGTCACTATGGCGAAGCGGTGATCCGTCGGGACGGCGCCCTGATAGGCTCCGGCAAGGCGCTGTGGCGCATTCTGCGCTGCGGGCCCTGGACGCCGCCGGGTACCAGTGATCCACCCTGAACCTGCCTGAGAGCACCATGAGCCCCAACGGACCCACGAAGCCACTCTATCTGGTCGAAGCTCGCCGCCTGCCGGAGGAGCGCAAGCTCCGCCTGACCTGGGAGGACGGTCACCAGGGGGAGTACGATTACGACACCCTGCGCGGTTACTGCCCCTGCGCGTCCTGCCAGGGCCACGGTGCCGGGCCGGTGGAATTCCAACCACCGCCGCATCCCGTCGACCTCGAGCACATCGAGCCGGTGGGCCACTACGCCATCTCTTTTCGCTGGTCCGACGGCCACGCTACCGGTATCTACCGCTATCCCTTCCTGCGCCGCCTGTGCCCGTGTCCGCGCTGCGCGCCGACGGGGCCGGAGGGGGCGCCGCACGAGCCCGTCTCTGCGGACTGAGCCTCGAGCTCTTCGCTCTAGGCTTTCTCCTGCAGGCTTTCCAAATCCTCCACGTCTCGGGGTCGGTTGACGTTGAGCAAGAGATGAGCTGGGTTTCCCCAGGCCCTCAGCTCCTCGGGCTCGAAGCGGTGGATCTCGAGTCCAGGTTCCTCTGCCAATGGATGCAGGGCGAGCTCTCCGCGGGCAACCCGGGCGCTCAGGGCGACGACGGCGCGGGGCCCATAGCGAGCGCATAGAGGCTCTGGGCGGAGCTCCTCGTGGCGGAGACTGAAGGGGAGCGCCCAGTCCGCTTCCTTCGGGGCGAGGACCAGGGCTTCAAGCAGCGCCACCGGCACCAGCGGTAGATCGCAGGCCAGCACCAGCAGAGCCTCGCCGGGGCAGGCCCGAGCCGCTCCCAGGATCCCCGCCACCGGACCAGCGCCGGGGCCGTCGGCGATGGAAGGCACAGGAACGGTGAGGAGCCCGCGCCCGCCGTCCGCCACCAGCACCCGGGAGCACACCGCCGTCAGCTTGCGCGCCGCGCGAGCGACCAAGGTCTCACCATCGATCTCCAGCCGCGTCTTGTCACGTCCCAGGCGCCGAGAAGCGCCGCCGGCGAGGACCACGCCGACGGGCCGCTGGCTCGAATGGGGAAGGGCCGGAACCGGTGCCGAGGGGGAGCTCATGCACCGAGCCTACGACACCCTGCAGCCAGAGGCCGGGCGTTTCCGGTGGATCGGGGACTGAACCGGGAAAAAGCTGAGCTGGGGAAGAAAGACTATCGGGGGAAAGGATGGTGCCGAAGGCCGGACTCGAACCGGCACGGATCGCTCCACACGGCCCTCAACCGTGCGCGTCTACCAATTCCGCCACTTCGGCAGCGGGCAAATTGTAGCAGCCCGGCAGCGAAAAGTCTCCGCTTGCCGCTCTCCGAAATTTGCCAATTCGGAGAGCTTCGGGCACTTACTAAGTCTTCTTGCGGCGTCTTCTTATTGGGCGTCGTCGCCGTCACCATCGCCGGAGCTGTCCGGCGCCGGAGCCAGGGCGGCATCGTCCGCGCCCTCCGGCGTGGTGCCCTCATCCTGCAGCTCTACCGCCGGCGGCGCGTCCGCCGCCACGCCGCTGAGCACGGAAGTGCCGCGGGAGGAGGACTGGAGCCAGGCGATGGACATGGTGGTGATGATGAACAGCACGAAGAAGCCCACGGTGAGCTTGTGCAGCAGCGTCGCCGCGCTGCGGGCACCGAAGGCGGCCTGGGTGCTGCCGCCGCCGAAGACGGACAGGTCGGCACCCTTGCCCTGCTGCAGCAGGACCACCAGGATCAAGAAGATGCAGGTCAAGACGTGAAGAATATACAGAGCGTAAAGCACGTTGAGTTCCCTCGAAAACGAGTGTCAGGCGACCCGCGGCACCGGTCGGACCGGGGCTTTAGGCGCAGGAACTGTTGATAATACCCGAGAATGGCTCAGGGTCAAGTCCCGCGCCCCCCACCAAGAAGCCATCGATGTCCTCCTGGACGATCAAAGACCCGGCGTTGCCTGGCTTCACCGACCCCCCGTAGAGGATGCGCAAGGCCTCGGCGAAGCTCGGATCCCGCAGCTTGCCGAGGCGCTGGCGGAGGAACTCGTGAACCTCCTGGGCCAGCTCCGGGGTCGCGGTCTTGCCGGTGCCGATGGCCCACACCGGCTCGTAGGCCAGGGCACCCGGGTTGGGCTCGGCGTCGAGGGCGGCGGCCAGCTGCCGCTCCAAGACCTCGAAGGTGCGGCCGTCCTCCCGCTCCCCTTCCGTCTCGCCGATGCACACCATCGGCTTGAGCCCTCCGCGGCGGGCCGCCGCCGCCTTGGCGCCCACCAGCTCGCTGGTCTCGCCGTGGTCCTGGCGTCGCTCGCTGTGGCCGCAGAGCACCCAGGAGCAGCCCACGTCCGTCAGCTGTGCTGCGGAGACGTCGCCGGTGTGGGCGCCCTGGGGTTCGGGGTGGAGGTCCTGGCCGCCCCAGGCGATGGTGGAGCCGGCCAGCCCTTCCGCCACCGTAGTCAGCAGCGTCGGACCCGGGAAGAGCACCACCTCGACGCCGGTGACGCCGGCGAGGCGCTGCCGCAGGTCCGAGCAATAGGCCTTGGCCTCCTGGCGCACCTTGTGCATTTTCCAGTTGGCCGCCACCAGCGGGGTCCGGCGGCTCATGAGCCCACCTCCAGCACCGCCACTCCCGGCAAAACCTTGCCCGCCAGCAGCTCCAAGGAGGCGCCGCCGCCGGTGGAGACGTGGTCGATGCGGTCGGTGACCCCGGCGCGGTGAGCGGCGGCGACGGTCTCGCCGCCGCCGATGACCTTGAAGCCGGGGCAGCTGGCCACCGCTTCCGCCAGCGCCACGGTGCCGGCGTCGAAGGGCGGTTTCTCGAACACCCCCTGGGGGCCGTTCCAGAACACCGTGCCGGCTTCCGCCACCGCTTCGGCAAAGCGCCGGCGGCTTTCCGGCCCGATATCCACCGCCATGGTTCCGGCGGGCACCGCGTTCGCTGCGACCGTCTCCACCCGCTGCGGGGACTCTAGGTCGTCGGTGACCACCAGGTCGTCCGGCACCAGCAGCTGGGTGTTCTGCTCGGTGGCCCGGCGGCGAATCTCCCGCGCCAGGTCCAGGCTCTCCGGCTCCACCAGCGAGCGAGCCATGTCATAGCCCTCGGCGGCGAGGAAGGTGTTGGCCATGCCGCCGCCGATGATCAGCAGGTCGAGACGCGGCAGCAGATTCTCCAGGGTGTCGATCTTGCCGCCGATCTTGGCGCCGCCGAGAATCGCCGCGAAGGGCCGGTCGGGCTCTCCCAACAGGCGTCCCAGGGCCTCCAGCTCGCGCACCAGCAGCCGTCCGGCGGCCCGTCTCTGAAAGCGCTCCGCCACCCCCACCACCGAGGCGTGGGCACGGTGGGCGGTGCCGAAGGCGTCGTTGACGTAGGCTCGAGCAGGCGCCGCCAGCTGCTCCGCAAAGCCGGGATCGTTGGCTTTCTCGCCAGCGTGGAAGCGCAGGTTCTCCAGCACCGCCACCGACCCCGGCGTCAGGTTCTCCGCCACCCGCCGTACCGGCTCGCCGACGCAGTCTTCGGCGAAGCCCACCGTCGCTCCCAGCAGCTCCGCCAGCCGTGCCGCCGCCGGCCGCAGGCTGTATTGGGGGTCGGGCTCGCCCTTGGGCCGGCCACAGTGGGAGGCCAACAACAGCCGGGCCCCGGCCTTGGAGAGCTCGCGAATGGTGGGCAGAGCCTCCCGCAACCGGGTGTCATCGGTGACGCGGCCATCCTCCATCGGCACGTTGAAGTCGACGCGCACGAAGACGCAAACGCCGTCTAGGGAGCCGAGGTCTAGGTCGTCGAGGGTGGGGACGGATGCGGTCATGGTTGGTTTACTCCTGCTTGAGCTGGTTCAGGCTAGGCTGGCTCTGGCCGAGGCAAGCGTTCCTGACGCGGTCGAGATCTTCCTGTGTGCCGCGCGCGGCCTGGCGATGCGAGACAGGGTCCGGTGGGCCGCACAGTCTCAAGCTTACCAAGAGTACTGAACCTTCCGGGTATCTCCGTCGCCAGGGCAGGCCGCTCACACCACTGGTGAGATTCTGGGCATTCCCACTACCTCTGATAGATTCCTCATCAACCCCGCTCGCCCCATCGAGCTCGCCGCCCATGGCCCACTCCGACGACTCACCCGCCATCCCTTCCAACGACCTTGAACCGCTGGTCTTGGGCATCGAAACTTCCTGCGACGACACTGCCTGCGCGCTGGTGGCTCGCGGCGGCCGGGTCCTCTCGTCGGTGGTTTCCAGTCAGCTCGCCGCCCATCGTCCCTATGGCGGCGTGGTGCCGGAAATCGCTTCCCGGGAACATCTCGCCAATTGGCAGGCGGTGAGTCGCCGAGCGCTCGAGGAAGCCGGTGTCGAGCTCTCTGCGGTGGACGCCGTGGCCGCCACCCGCGGCCCGGGGCTGGTGGGTTCGTTGCTGGTGGGGCTCTCTCTGGGCAAGGCTCTGGCCTACGGTCTGGGCAAACCCTTCCTCGGCGTTCACCACCTGGAAGGCCATCTTTACTCGCCGTTCCTGGAAACCGACGGCACCCCCGCCGAGACGCCGCCGGAGCACTTCGTCGGCCTGGTGGTCTCCGGGGGTCATACCAGCCTCTACGATGTCCGCGGCAGCGCTGTCACCACCCTCGCCGAGACTCGCGACGACGCCATGGGGGAGGTTTTCGACAAAGTGGGCAAGCGCGTTGGCCTGCCCTATCCACAGGGGCCGCTGGTGGACCGGCTGGCGGAGCTGGGAGATCGCCGGCGGGCCGAAGTACTCCCTATCGCCTCCACCAAGGAGAGCCTCGACTTCTCCTACTCCGGCCTCAAGACCGCCGCGCTGCTGGCCATCGAGGCGCTGGAACGAACCGACGCCGACACCGCCTACCGGCCGGAGCAGGATCCACCCTTCGAGCCGCCGGTGCTCGACCTGCTGGCGGCCTTTCGCTACGCCGCGGTCGAGCAGATCCTGCGCCGCCTGCGCCGCCTCCACCGCCGCCGCCCGATCCCCCTACTGGCGGTCTCCGGCGGCGCCGCCGCCAACCGTCTGCTCCGCCGCCAGCTGGAGACCTGGGCCGCGGAAGAGAAGATCTCCCTGCGCCTCGTCCCCCTAACCTACGCCGGCGACAACGCCGCCATGATCGCCCACGCCGCCGCCCAACGCCTGGCCCGGGGCGAGACCGACGACCCCCTGGACAGCGAAGCCGCCAGCCGCCTTGTGTTGGGATAGAAGAAATACTTCGCTGAAACAGGACGCCCCAGCATTCGAAAACCTGGACGGGCGCTGGTTGGAACGGAGCGAAGGCCCCGAGGCGCCCGCCGCAGGCAGGAGCCGAAGCGGAAGAACGCGCGGAACTTTCTGAACGCAGTGAGTTTTCCGCGCGCCGCTCCGGCTCCATCACCTGCGGCGGCCAGCAGCGCCGAGGCCTGAGCGGATTCCAACCAGCGCCCGTCCAGGCGCTGAGAGTCTCGCTCTCCTGTCAGCAGAGAGATTCTCTCGGGCCGACTATGGAATTACCGCCGCCCCTTGCCCCGCTGCTCGCCGTAGCCGGTGACGATGTAGCTGCCGGAGCGCTTGTCCCGCCGCAGCCGGATCACGCCCTTGTCCTCGGCGTCCTCCAGTAGCTCGGAAAAATTGCCGTAGCCGTAATAGCCCTCGTTGAACGACGGCTTCTTGCGCTGCATGGTCTGCTTGATCATCGAGCCCCACAGCACTTCCTTGTTCTCGCGGATCAGCGCCTGCATGGCGTCGGTGAGCAGCCCGAAGAGCTCGGCGTCCTTCTTCGTCAGGCCCTCCACCTGGGGGTGGCTCTGGGCGTCCCGCCATACGTCCTCGTAGTAGATGAACTCGTCGCAATTGTCCACCAAGAGGCTCGACGAGGCGTTCTTCACCCCCACGCCGATGACGTACTTATTATTCTCCTTGAGCTTCGAGACCAAGGGCGAAAAATCACTGTCGCCGGACATGATGGCGAAGGTGTCCAGGTGCTCCTTCGAGTAGCACAGGTCCATGGCGTCCACCACCATCTTGATGTCGGCGCTGTTCTTTCCCGAGTATCGCTTCTGGGGAATGTCGATGAGCTCGATGGCCGCCTCGTGGAAAATGCGCTTGTACTCGCTGTAGCGGTGCCAGTCGGCGTACGCCTTCTTGACGATGATCTTGCCCTTCTCCAGCAGCCGCTCCAGCACCAGATTGATGTCGAACTCCTCGGTCTTGGAGTCGCGCACGCCCAAGGCGATGTTCTCGAAATCGCAGAAGAGGGCGATCTTGCGCTCGTCCACGTCCGAGCTATTGCGATCCGGAGCCTCCAGGAAGATCTCCCGCAGCACCGTCTCCAGGTCCGCGTCGCCGTTGCGGCGTCCGGCGGCCGTTGCGGCCGCCACCAGCGGCGTTCGAGAAATGCGCGGCAGGGCCGGGTGCGGCGTTCGAGGGACGAGGCTTGGCTGGAAGCTGCTCGGGAAAGACATGGGGCGGCGAAGGAGGGCAGGGCTGGTCATGGTCAATCTTCAAATCCTGGTCGAGGTTGAGGGCTTGGCGGGCGGCGGTGGATGCCCAAGAATCGGAAGCGACACCGCTCACGGGCAAAGCGCGGAGGATTGCGCAACGGCTTCTGTCAGTATACCGTGTGCTCTCCGCGGTCCTGGTTCTTCGCTTCTTTGTACGGGTTCCGCCGCCGGCTCGGCGAGCCAGACCCGCGCCAGACCCGCGTGAGCGCCGAGGCCCGCGCTGCTATACTGCCGAAGTGGCTCGACGGCCTCGATGCCACGCGCGACACGAGCCCTGATCCGCATTCCGACTCGAACGATCTTCCGACCACCACCAGCAGCTTTTCAGATTCCGGCGACACGTTGACCCGCACCTCCCTGCCGTTTCACTACCTGGCCGTCGACGGCCCCATCGGAGTGGGAAAGACCACTCTGGTAGAGATGCTCGTGCGCCGCTTTGAGGGGGTCAAAGTCCTCGAGGACGTGGAGAACCCCTTCCTCCCCAACTTCTACCAGGACCGCCCCGGCGCCGCCTTCCAGACCGAGCTCTACTTCCTGCTCTCACGCTTCAAACAGCAGCAGGACATCGTCCAGCGGGAGCTCTTCGACCGCCTGGTGGTTTCCGACTACTCGTTCCAAAAGAACCGTATCTTCGCCTACCTCAACCTCAGCGACGACGAGCTGATGCTCTTCGACAAGCTCTACAACCTCCTCGAGCCCCAGATCCCCGAGCCCCAGCTGCAGCTCTACCTGGTGGCGGACGTGGAGACCTGCAAAGAGCGCATCAAGCGCCGATCCCGCAGCTTCGAAAAGGACATCTCCTCCGACTATCTGCGCGAGCTCATCGACGCCTACAACCACTACTACCACTACTACGAACGGACACCGCTGCTGGTGGTGGACACCCGCCACATCGACTTCCTGCATCGGGAAGAAGACTTCGAGGACTTGGTGCACCAGCTCTCCCGACCGATCAAGGGTACCCAATACTATGTACCCCGGGGCAGCGCCTGATCCCCAGCTAGCCAGACTCCCCAATCTGCCAGACTCCCCAATCTGCCTGACTAAGAGCCAGACCATGAGCCAAGACACCGCCCAGATTCTGCCCCCGACCCAGGAAACCCCCGCTGTAGAGCCTCTTACCATCGCCGGCCGCAGCTTCGCCTCGCGTCTCATCCTGGGCACCGGCAAATACCCCGATTACCCCACCATGGAGGCGGCCCACCAAGCCTCCGGCACCGAGATGGTCACCGTCGCCGTGCGCCGGGTCGACCTCGCCGACACCGGCTCCGGCTCGATGATGGAGCACATCGACACCGACCGCCTGCTGCTCCTCCCCAACACCGCCGGCTGCTACACCGCCGACGACGCCATCCGCACCGCCCGCTTGGCCCGCGAGCTCGGCGGCTGGGAGTGGGTGAAGCTGGAGGTCATCGGTGACGAGAAAACCCTCTTCCCCGACACCGCCGAGCTGCTCAAAGCCACCGAGGTCTTGGTGAAGGAGGGCTTCGTCGTCCTCCCCTACACCAACGACGACCCGGTGGTCTGCCGCCGCCTGGAAGAGGCCGGTGCCGCTGCCGTCATGCCCCTGGGCGCTCCCATCGGTTCCGGCATGGGGATTCGCAACCGCGCCAACCTGCGCATCATCGTCGAGCAGGCCAAGGTCCCGGTGATCGTCGACGCTGGCGTCGGCACCGCCTCCGACGCCGCCATCGCCCTCGAGCTCGGCGCCGACGGCGTCCTGATGAACACTGCCATCGCCGGCGCCCAGGATCCCGTGAGGATGGCCCACGCCATGCGCCTCGCCGTCCAGGCCGGCTGGCTCGCCGCCCACTCCGGCCGCATTCCCAAGAAGCTCTACGCCACCGCTTCCTCGCCGCTGGAAGGGCTCATCGAGTAGCCGTTTTGCCCTCGCAGGGCTCGTCCCCTTGCACCCCAAACCACTTTTCGTCTAAGATCCCCGTTCCTACGGATTGCACCCGTAGCTCAATTGGATAGAGCACCTGACTACGGATCAGGAGGTTTGGGGTTCGACTCCCTACGGGTGCACCATTCATATCTTCCTCCCAGACAAGAAGAACTCCGGAGCACGCGACAGCGTCGCGATTACGCCTGCATTTTCATCGCGCGCAGGCCGAGCCCCCCAGTACGCCCTTTGCCCTGGCCGGGCAGGAGTTGCTTAGTTTGACTTTAGAGAGGTAGCCGCGCACAATCAGTATGCAATTTCGCTTACTTGGCGCCGGGAAGAAACGGAAAGGCGCGGAACGGCCCCAGGAGATCCGCCGTGGCTACCAAACGCATCACCATCTCGCTCCCTCAAAAGATCTACGACGAAGTCGAGGAACTCGCCCAACGCGAGCATCGCTCCATGTCCGAGCTCGTGCGGGAAGCGATCCGGCACTGTGCGGATAGCCCGAGGGGTGATGGGGCTTTCGGGTCGTGGGGTGTGACCGAAGTTGCCGAGCCGGCGACTGCCTACGGTGCCGACCCTGGAGTCCCGCGAGGCCTTGCCGCGGCCCAGAGCTCGAAGCTCGATTACCTGCAGCGCTCCACCGGGCTGACGGTGGGCGAGATCCTCCAGCAGGGCATCGACCGCGTCTACGAGGAGGCCCGGGGATCCGCGAAGGACTCCCTTCGCGTGCTCCGGGAGTCGAGCTTCATCGGCTGCGGCGCGGGGCCGGAGGATCTTTCCGAGTCCTACAAGAGCTATCTCGGCGAGTCCCTGTCCACCAAGCATGATCCTCGCTGACACCGGCTTCTGGCTCGCCCTGGCCAACCCCCGCGACCGCCACCACGCCACCGCCCGCCGCCGGCTGGAGCGTCTTGCCGAACCCCTGATCACCACCTGGCCGGTGATCACCGAGACCTGCTACCTGCTCCTCACCCGCATCGGCCCGCCAAGCCAGCGGGAGTTCCTCACGCTCCTGGACCGCGGCGGCTTCGAAGTCTTCCCCCTCGACCCGGAGCACGTCCCTCGCACCCTCGAGCTGATGCAGGCCTACGAAGACCTCCCCATGGACCTCGCCGACGCCTCGCTGGTGGTGCTGGCCGAGGCCCTGGGCCACGGCCGGATCCTGTCCACCGGTCGACGAGACTTCGGGGCCTATCGGTGGAAGCAGCGGGAGCCGTTTGAGAATTTGTTGTTGGGGGAGTGATGACGGTGCGGGTCGCCGAGGGCCCCAAGGGCTGCTGCTAGTCGTTTGCAGGTCTCG
>JAXHTF010000228.1 GCA_034211275.1 Acidobacteriota bacterium | reverse complement strand
ACCGACTCCAGGTGCAGCGCACGGTCGATGCCATGGGTCACCAAATCCGCCAGCTCACGGTGGTCGCGGGTACTGCGAATGCGCTCCACCAGCGGGGTGAGGATGCGGCGGGCTCTACCTGGTGCACCACCGCCGCTGCCCGGGCTGCGACCGGGACCTGGAGGCGGCCCTGGTGCCCTACGTGCTCCCCGGCCGCTTCCGCTTCGAGAAGCGCATCGGCGCCGGCGGCATGGGGGTGGTGTACCGGGCAGTGGACCTGGCCCTGGGGCGCCCGGTGGCGATCAAGACCATGCGCCGCTTCTCCATCGACGACGCCATGCGGCTGCGGCGGGAGGCGCGGGCGGCGGCGGCGGTGCGCCATCCCAACCTGGCGGTGATCTATGGCGTCGAGAGCTGGCAGGGGACGCCGATGCTGATCCTCGAATTTCTCGACGAGGGCAATCTCCAGGAACGCCTGGACGAGGCACCCCTGGGCTATCGCGAGACGGTGGAGCTGGGCATCGCCCTCGCCGGTGCGCTGATCAAGCTCCACGGCGCCAACATCCTGCACCGCGACCTCAAGCCCAGCAATATCGGTTTCGCCGCCGACGGCACTCCCAAGCTGATGGACTTCGGCATCGCCCGGCTGCGCTTCGATCTACGCCGGGAGGCGGCGATCATGGTGGAGGGCCCGACGGCGGTGGAGGGGGTGGAGCGAGGCACCTGGTCCGCTCATTCAACTCCCGAGACCGCGTCCCGCCAGCTGGTGGGCACTCTGCACTATCTGTCACCGGAGGCGGTGGCGGGACGTTCGCCGGAGCCCGGCTTCGACCTCTGGGGGCTGTCGGTGGTGCTCTACGAATGCCTCACCGGCACGCGCATCTTCAACGGCACCATTCGCGAGGTGATGGGCGCCATCGGCAGCGATAGCATCCCGGATCTCCGCACCGCCCGCCCCGACTGTCCCGCTCCGCTGGCGGAGCTTCTCGGCCGCTGCCTCCACCGCCAGCGTGCCCAGCGCCCCGCCGACGCGGTGGAGCTACGCGACCAGCTGCGGGAGACGCTGGTGCAGCTTGGGCCCGTTTGAGACCTGGGAGCGCCGGCTTCTAGCCGGCTTAGTGCCAACTGGCTCTTCTGAAGGCTCAAAATAGTTGGCAACAACGTTTCCTGAGCAAGGGCCTCATCATTTATTTTTACGAACCCATGTCTTTATGTCAGATCCCACGGTCACCCTCACCTGTTCTAGTGCTTTTCCGTGGCCTTGGCCGCGAAAGTCAGCTGATGCGTCCTGGGTCACTTGGAAAGTTTTCGTGACCAGCTTATCGTCGAAGAAGCCTGCTACAGAATAGCCGTTGTTAGTCTGCCAGGTTCTGATTTCGAACTCCATTCCTTCGTATTTGAATATTTCTTTCGAATCCACTGATTGCCTCTCTTGTGTTCTTATGCGAGTTCAGTCGGTTACGCAGCTGCTGACAAAGTTGCTCAGGCCTTCGAAGTAGAGATCGCCGCTCAGGTGCAGGTCGTTGTGGTCGGCGCCTTCGAGCTCCAGGAAGCTCTTGGGATCGCTGGCCCGCTCATAGAGCTGGCGGCTCATGGTGAAGGGGACGGTGGCGTCGGCGGTGCCGTGGATGAAGAGCTTGGGGATCTCCACCCGGCCGATCTTCTCCAGATTGTGGAATTGATTGCGCGCGATGAGGTGCATGGGCAGCCGGCGGAAGCGGCTGCGGGCCATGTCCCGGATGCCGGTGAAGGTGGATTCCACCACCAGGCCCTGAACCGGCAGCTCCAGCGCGGCGTCGATGGCTACGGCCCCGCCCATGGAATGGCCCAGCAGGACCACCGTCTGAGGATCGCAGTCCAGATGCTCTACCAGGTGGCGGTACGCCGCCCGGGCGTCGCGGAACAGCCCCTCTTCGCTGGGGCGGCCTTCGCTGCGACCGTAGCCGCGGTAGTCGAAGGCCAGCAGGTTGAGGCCGAGCTGGTGGAGGGCGCGAAGGATTTCCACCCGCACACCGATAGAACCGCTATTGCCGTGGCAGTAGAGCAGGGCGGCGCGGGCCTTCGGATGGGGAATCCACCAGCCGTGGAGGCGCAGGTCGTCGGAGTCGAACCAGATGTCCTCGGCGGGCAAGCCCAACGGGCCGGGCTCCCACTCGCCGGCGGGATAGCGTTCGGGGTTGAAGAGCTGGCTGTGCTCGAAGCGGCCCCGGGCAAAGCCCAAGGCGCCCATGGTGCCGGCGGCGGCGAGGACCGGCAGGCCGAGCTGGAGCAGGCGGTTGGATGAGTTGTCATCGCTCATGGCGCTACACCTTCTGTACAACAACCTCGTCGGGAGGCCGCTCTATTCCGCCGCAACGCGGCTTTTCCCGCGCCACGGGCTGTCTACAGCTCGGCGGGGGTCCAGGCGATGATCTCCAGGGCGGCGACATCTTCCCGCAGGGTGGTGGCGTCCACCAGGCGATAGTTGGCGGACAAGCGCAGGGTACATTCCGGAGATTCGGCTTGGGGAAAGACCGGCAGCACCTCTTCGTGAGTACCGGGAACCTCGAGAATGCGCACCGCGCCACTGCACGAGCTGGCGACCTCGAGGGTCGGTGCCTGGCCGCTGTCGCGGAGAGCCAGTTTTCGGCCGGAACGGGTACGGCCAGAGCCGTCGCCATCCTCCGCCGGGATCCGCAGGCGCATCCAGACGCTGCCCGGCACCTCCAGGTTGAGCACCCGAATCACCCCGTCGTCCTCGAGCCAGCGGCGGCCCAGAATCTGGGCGTCCTCGCCGGTCTCCAGAGCACCCCAATTGTTGGCGAAGGCGAAGCCGGGAGCGTCGGGGCTGACCTCCGGCACCGACACCGTCGCCAGGCGATACTCGCGCCGGCGGGGTGATGAAACCTCGTTGTCGCCTACCGTCAGCGGGAAGCGCTCACCGTCGGCGGTGTAGAGACCGGCGGTGAGAGTGTAGTCGCCGGGCTCCAGCGGCGGGCCCAGGGCGCTTTGGAAGATGCGGACCTCGTAGCTCAGGGGTTGGTTGGGGACCCACTCACCGTCCAGGGGATGATCGAAGGTGCGTACCAGCTCGCCATCCTCGTTCAGCAGGTGCAGAAAGACCAGCAACGGACCGCTACGGGGCACCTCTTTCTCTGGAGTCCAGGTCAGGTGCAGGCTGCGCCATTCAGGGAACGGCAGCTCCAGCGTCGGCTCGTCGATTTCCAGCCGCGCCACCGGTTCGGCGTCCGGCGCCGCGCAGCCGGAGACCGCCAGGAGCATGACAACGGCGCAAAGGCCGAGGGTCGATGCAGTTTTTGGGCACATGCTTCGCATCATAGACGAAACCCTATCGATGCCGGTGCGGCCCGGTCAAGAAAAGACCCTGGCAAGAGCCCTCAGCCCCGCGGCCAATCCGCCAGCGGCAGAACCTGGCAGGGGGCGCCCGCCGACGCCGGGTCGGAGTGGGCGGGGATCCTCACCAGGGCGGTGCCGTAGGCGTAGGCGGCGAGGTCGTGGGAGCCCACCGGCGAGACGGGGGCCGCGAAGAGTTTGCCGCCGCGGGTGGCGACCTGGGCGGGGAGAAAGCGGTCCCGGCCCTTGGCGCCGGGCAGCGGGGCCTCTAGCTCGGCGTCCAGGGCACCGTTCCAGAAGTGATCGTCGCTGCCCAGCAGCCGGCGCAGCACCGGCCGCACGAAGAGCCAGAAGGCGACCATGGCGGACGCCGGATTGCCCGGCAGGCCGATGACCAGGCCGCCGTCGTGGACCGCCGCCACCACCGGCTTGGCGGGTTGGATGGCTACCTTCTCGAAGAGGATGCGGCAGCCCAGCTCCTCCAGCACTCCTTCCACCAGGTCGAACTCGCCCATGGAAACGCCGCCGGAGAGCAGCAGCAGGTCCGCCGCCAGACCTTGCCGGATGAGCTCGGTGAGCTCGTGCCGGCGATCCGGGGCGATGCCCAGGGATTCGAAGCGCAGGCCCAGGGTGGCACCGGCGGCGAGGAGGAAGTCGGTGTGGGAGTCTCGCAGCTGGCCGGGGGCGGGGACCTGCTCCGGCGGGACCACCTCGTCGCCGGTGGCGAGGGTGAAGACCCGTGGGGCACGGTGCACTAGAACACTGTCGTAGCCGTGGGTGGCCAGCAGGCCGAGGGCCGCGGGGGTGAGGAGGCGGCGGTCGCCGAGGACTTCGTTGCCGATGCGCAGCACCTCGCCGCGGCGCCGGATATGGGCTCCGGCGTCGGTGCAGCGCTGGAAGGTGGCCGTCTCCCCAGGGGCTCCGCCAGGGTTCTCCTGGAACTCTCGGGTGAGCTCGACGGGCACCACCCGGTCCGCACCCCGCGGCACCGGCGCGCCGGTCATGATGCGGGCGGCGGTGGCCGGCGCCAGCTCCAGCCCCGGAGGGTCCCCTGCCGCCACGGTGGCGCTCACCGGCAGCATCGTTCCTTCGCTCACGGCCCCTCCCAGGGCGAAACCGTCCATGGCGGAGACGTCCTCCGCCGGGACGTCGACGGTGGCGGGCAGGGGCGCCGCCAGCACTCGTCCGAGGGCGGATCGCCGCGCCAGCCGCTCCGCCGGCAGGGGAGCGAGGTGCGGTTCCAGGAGCTCCCAAGCTCGGTGGGCGGGAATCATGGTCGGTGCTCCTCTAGGGTTGGTAGCTCGCGGCTGGGCCACGAGTGGGGTGGAGTCGGCATCATCGATGCTGCATGGCGACGAAAGGGCTGGGAGAAATGGGCTGAAAGTGGTGCCGATGCTATACTCCTGCCCTTCGATGACCGATGTGAAGACTTGATCATGGTGGAGCGCAATTTCCAATATCGCGGCGAGCTGTCCAAGACGGCCCTGCCCGAAATGTTGTTCACTATCGACCGGTTCCAGGTGCCGGGGGTGATCGAGGCTCGTCGGGACGGCATCGTCAAGCAGGTTTATATCAAGGAGGGGAGCGTCATCCACGCCACCTCCAGCGACCGCGACGACAGCCTGGGTACCTACCTGTATAAAAAAGGCAAGCTGGGAGCGGAGGTCTACGCTGCCACCATGCGCGATCGCCGCCGGCGCAACAAGCGCTACGGCGAGGTGCTGGTGGAGCGGGGGATTCTGTCCCCGGGCGAGGTCTATGAGGGCATCCGGGCGCAGATCGAGGCCATCGTTTGGAGCCTGTTTTACTGGCAGGAAGGCGAGGTCGCCTTCAGTATCGGTGAGTTCCGGGATGTCGACATGTTGCGCATCCAGCTGCCCATGCGCCAGGTGATTCTGCAAGGGATCAAATGTGCCCCCAACGCCAAGGCCCTGGTGGGGCGTCTGGGTCGCAAGGACACGATCTTCCAGACCAACTTCGTGGTCAACGACATCATCGAGCTGGCCCTGGACGAGATCGACTACCAGCTGCTGCAGCTAGTAGATGGCCGCAAGAGCCTGTATGAGATCTGCTCCGCCGGGCCCATGTCACCATCGGAAAACGCCAAGCTGATGTATGCCTTCCAGGTGCTCCAGCTGGTTCGGCGCAAGGCCGAGCCCGGAGCGGAAGATCCCGGCAGCGGTGAAGTTCCCAAGACCGGTCAGGCACCGGTCAAAATCCGATTGAAAACTCCGGGCGATTCGTTCTCCTGACCGGAGCAGCCCGCCCGCAGAGAATTCCCCGGCCCTTGGAGCCTGGGGCCGGGCTCGGCGGGCTGGTCTGGCCGAGTGGGATCCATCTGAGGTCCGGAAATCTAGAGCGTCAGGACGACCCAGCTAAGCGAAAGCCAGCTACGTAAGAGCCAGCGAAGGAAGAAGAAATCATGCCCCTGTACGAATATCGATGCAAAGGCTGCGGCGAAGTCTCGGAGTTCCTCCAGCGCTTCGACGATGCACCCAAGGAAACCTGCCCCAAGTGCAAGGGAGAGCTGGAGCGCCTCCTCTCCGCGCCGGCCTTCCACCTCAAGGGCAGTGGCTGGTACAAGACCGACTACGCCACCGGCAAAGACGCCAAGAAGGGTTCCGACGACGGGGGCGACTCCAAGGACAAGAACTCCGGCGACGGCAAGGCGGAGAAAGCCAGCGACTCCAGCGCCAAGAAGAGCTCTTCGGAATCGAAGTCGAGCTCGAAGTCGGATTCCTGAGGCGGCCGGTCTTCCGGTCCGGTCAGCGCCGAAGCTGATCCGCGCCTTGATCAGCACGTGGCTGCTGATATGCTCCAACAGCAATGGGTTCTCCGCTCCCCCCTAACCCAAGACGACTGACCCAGTACGAGTAAGGAGAACGGCGCCGTGACCTGTCAATTCCCGTGTTTCAGGCGGTTCCTGGGCCTCGTGGCAGTGCTGCTGCCGGTGGCTCTGTTGCTCTGGGCGGTTCCGGCCCGAGCTACGACCTACGTACCCGTGACCGATCCGGCGCTGGTGGAGCAGAGTCCCATCGTCGCCCAGGTGGAGATCCAGGAGGTGGTGCCGGCGCTGGTGGAGGACCGCCCGTTCACCGACTACCGAGTGAGCGTGGATCGGTTGCTCAAGGGCTACCTGCCCGCCACCTCGGTGGTGGTGCGGGTCGCCGGAGGGGTGCTCCCCGATGGTCGCGAGCTGCGGCTCCATGGGGCGCCCAGCTTTCATCCCGGCGGTCGGGCGCTGCTCTTCCTCACCCCGGGTTCGGACGAGACCTACACCCTGGTGCACTTCTTCCTGGGCGCCTTTCACATCGCCGAGATCGGCGGTGTCGAGGTGGCGCTGCGGGATCTTCGCGGCACCGAGGAGCTGACCTCAGGCTCCTCGATGGAGGGAGAGGTCGGGGAACGGTCGCGCCGTTCGGTGCGGGATCTCCAGGCCTTCAGCCGCTGGATCGAAGATCGCAGCGCTGGCCTGAGCACCGGTGCCGACTCTGCGACGGACTATCTGGTGACCGCCTCGCCGGCGGCGGTAGAGAGCGCCCTCTCCGAGCCCTTCAATTTCATTCAGCAGGGCGGTTTCGACGTCCGCTGGCGCACCTTCGACACCGGCGGCACCGTTACCTTCCTGGCCGGTGAGGGGGGCCAGCCGGGACTCCCGGATGGCGGCTTCGCTGCCTTCCAGACCGCCCTGGCAGCCTGGAACTCGGATCCGGCGACGCCCATTCGCTATGGCTACGGTGGAACCACCAGTGCCACCGGCGGGCTGACCAACGACGACGGCATCAACGCCATCGTCTTCGACGACCCCAACGACAACGACATCTTCGGCGCTCCCTTCTCCTGTCCCGGTGGCGGCGTGGTGGCTGCCGGCGGGCCGTGGATCAGCACCCAGCAGCACAGCTTCCAGGGCATCGTCTACCGCACCATCGTGCGCGCCGACATCGTCACCAACAAAGGCGCCGGCTGCTTCCTGAGCGGCAACGGACGGTCCGAGGAGGTCTTCGCTCACGAGCTGGGCCACACCCTGGGCCTTGCCCACTCCTGCGGCGACAGCGCTAGCGGCGCCTGCAACACGCCGGACAAGAACGACGCTCTGATGCGCGCCAACAGCCACGGCGACGGCCGCGGGGCCAGCCTGCGGGCCGACGATCGGGCGGGTATCTGCCGCCTCTACGGTGCCGTGTGCGCCTCGCCGCCGGCAGCGCCGGACCAGCTTGCCGCGGCGGTGTTGGACGCCGCCACGGTGCGCCTGACCTGGCGTGATCGGGCGACGGACGAGACCGGCTACGAGATCGAGCAGCGGATCGGCAGTAGCGCCTTCCAGCGCATCGCCAGCCTCCCGGCGGGCTCCCAGGCCCACGTCGTCGGGGGCCTCAGCGGTGCCCTCGCCTACACCTTCCGAGTGCGGGCGGTGAACGGCGCCGGTACCTCCGGCTTCTCCAACCAGGTCATGGTGCGCACGGTGGTGGAGCCACCTCCTGCCGCGCCGGCCAATCTGCGGGTGCTGACGGTGACCAGAACCACGGTGGAGCTGCTGTGGGAGGATCGCTCGGAGAACGAGACCAGCTTCCAGATCCAGGCGCGGGCCGGCGGCGGTGCCTTCAACGGGGTGGCCAGTTCCGCTGCCGGGACGCAGCGTCTGACGGTTACCGGGCTCAGCCCCTACACCGACTACACCTTCCGGATCCGCGCCCAGGGGCCGGGCGGGGCGTCGGATTTCGCGCCGGCGGTGCAGGCCCTCACCCATCCGCTCAATACCTCCACGCCGGCGGTGCCGGATCAGCTGCTGGCAGTGCCGTTGCCCGATGGCCGGGTCCTGCTGCGTTGGCGGGATCGTTCGAACAACGAGCTGGGCTTCCGCATCGAGCGCCGCATGGGAGTGCAATTCCAGGTCGCCGCCGAGACCTCCCGGGGCGTCACCTCGAGCACCTTGACGGGCTTCGGCGCCGGCACCACCCAAGCCTTCCGGATCCGAGCTTTGGGAGCTCAGGGGGTTTCCGCCGCCAGTGCCCCTGCCGTGGTGACCTTGCCCACCGCCGGCCAGCCGTGTACCCAGACCGCTTCGGCTCTCTGCTTGCTCGACCGCTTCCAGGTCGAGGTGCACTGGCGCAACCAGCGCAACGGGCAGAGTGGTCAGGCCAACGCGGAGGCACTCTCGGACCGCTCCGGCTCGTTCTGGTTCTTCACTGCGGACAACACCGAGCTCATCGTCAAGGTTCTGGACGGCCGGCCGGTGAACGGCAACTTCTGGGCCTTCTATGGCGCCTTGACGGATCTCGAATATTGGGTTTCTGTGGCCGACACGGCGACCGGTGAGCTGGTGACCTATCAGAATCAGCCTGGGGATATCTGCGGTCTGGCGGACACCCGCGCTCTCGACGGTTTGGGAGGTACCGCCGACGCTGGGGCCTCTGCTGCTTCTGTCACTCCCACAGTCCAGCCTTGGCTCACCACCTTGGCAGACGCCGATGGACTGCAGAATCTGACGGAAGAGGCCGGGAGTTGCACCGCCGACGGTCGCACACTCTGTCTCCTCGACGGCCGGTTCCAGGTGCGGGTCTCTTGGCGAACCCGGGACGGCGCCACCGGCGAGGGCACGGCCGTCCCCGACACGGATCAAACCGGCACCTTCACCTTCTTCAGCCCGGACAATGTCGAGCTGGTGGTCAAGATGCTCGACGGCCGTGGCACCAACGGCAACTTCTGGTTCTTCTACGGCGCGCTGTCCAACGTGCGCTACGAGCTGGAGGTGACGGACACCATGACCGGTGCCGTCCAGCGCTACGTCAACCAGCAGGGCAACGTCTGCGGCGGCGCGGACGTGCGGGCGTTCCAATAGGGCGCTCTGAGCCGGACCTACCCTCACCCAGAACGACGTTGACCAAGCTGGTAGGGGCGACCCTCGTGGTCGCCCGCGGCGAGGGGCCATGAACACCGGGGGCAGGCACAAGACCTGCCCCTACCCCTCGTCGGTTGTCAGGATCCTTTTCCATCCTCGCGGGTAATCCGGAGAAGCAGCCCCGACTGCTAACCTTCCCCCTCCGGCTCCCGAACCCACCGCCCAGCGGCCAGGCAGAAGGCGGTGAGCAGCGCCGGTACCAGGTGGACCAGCAGACGCGGGAAGCTCGACCGGACCCACAGCTCCGGTTGCCGGAGGGCGGTGCAGTAGATCAGGGCGTAGACCAGCAGCTGCGCCGCGCACACCGCGAGGACCGGCCGCAGATGGCGATTCCGTTGCGAGACAGCCAGCACCGGCAGCATCAGCAGTGCCGGCAGGGCGAGACCGTACCAGCTGGGGTGCAGCACCGCCCGCCCCATGGCGGCGAGTACTTCCGGTGCATGGGCGAGCCGGAAGGGGCCTGAGTTGGGCTCACCGAACCAGCCGTGGCGGGCGGCGGTGAATAGCCAGGGAAGGACCAGCACAAGGGTTGGGAGGCCAACTCGCAGCCAGCGTTTCCCCAGCGTCGGCAGGCGCTCGCGGAAGCTCCCGTCCTCCGTTGTGCCTTGCCGCGCGGTGACCATTCCGTAGGCGAGGAAGATCCAGCCCGCCAACACCACTCCCTCGAGCTTCGCCGAGGCCGCCAATGCCATGGCGAGAGCGATTTGTAGATCGGCGCTCACTCTTCCTGCGCGGTTGCTGTGCGGGCTCAGGCCGGCCAGCGGTGCCATGGCGAGGAGCAGGGCCAGGGCCACCAGCTCGTCGGCGCCTCCCGGCAGGCGATGGGCGGCGGTGAACATGGCCAGCAGGGCGACCACCGCCGCTGCGCCCGCGGCGGCCAACCGCCGG
>JAXHTF010000227.1:7500-10168 GCA_034211275.1 Acidobacteriota bacterium | reverse complement strand
CGAGCAAACGGCGTAGCAGCTGAGACGCTCGGAAAGAGGTCTGGAGGATGGTCTGGAGGCGTTCCTGGAGCTTCGGGTCCCCACCGCCCTTGAGGCTCACCATTTCGGTTGTGCTGGCGATCACCGCCAGGTAGTTGTTGATGTCGTGGGCGATACCCCCGGCCAGCCGTCCCAGCCCCTCCAGCCGACGAGCCCGATCGAGCTCCGCCTCGCTGCGACGCAGCGCCGCTGCCATCCTGCGGCGGCGTTGCTCTCGGTTCCACAGCTCCGCCACCGTCATTCCCACCACCAGGATCCAGGCTCCGAGGATGAAGCGCACCAGGACCTTGGCATGGCGCTGACCGCGGCCGATGCGTGCCCCCAGGGCCGCGTCCAGCTCCCGCGCCTGTTCCAGGATGCGATAGAAGACCTGATCGTAGTGTTGGTCCAGCTCGGAGCCTACGCCGGCGACGAATCCGCGGTCCATCCGCTCTTTCGAGATCTCCTGCAGCTCCTTCAGGGAGAGCTGGACCTTCTGCACCCCCTCGCGCAGCGTCCCCTCCTCCAGGGGTGCCTCGATGAGCCAGCCCTGCCCGGTACTGCCTCCCTCGAGCATCGCCGTCAGCAGATGCTCTGCCTGGTTGAGGCGCCCCCAGATCTGGGCGCCTTCGACCTCCGGATCGCCGGTGAGGTATTCCTCCAACCACAGATGCGCTTCGGAGACCTCGAGGCGCACCTCCTGGATCGCCAGGTCCAGGGGGAAGTCCCCGGTCACCTGCCGTTCGGCGATGCGGTAAGTCCAGATCAGCAGAGCGGTGGAGACGATGCCCAACCCCAGGACCACCCCCGGAATCCAATACCAGGGGCTGCCCGCCGGCGAGTACTCAGAGCCAGCGGGCTCGGCGGCAGTCAGAGGGTCTCGGGCAGCAGGCCGCAGGAAGTCATCCCCTCGAGCTTATAAGCGCCAGTGCAGGGTGGTGAGAAACTCGTCGTTGGAGGCCTTTTCGCCGGAGCCCAGGGTGAAGGTGTTGTCGGCGTACTCGAGGGTTAAATCGATCCCCGAGACGATGCCCAAGCGCACCCCGTAATCGATCTTCTCCCATTCCCAACGGAAGCTCGGGGCGGGGAAGCGGTCGTCCCCGCCGTCGAAATCCGGGTCGAGCATCGAATACCGCACCGCCGGAGCGATGAAGGGGAAGACCTGGCGGCCGGCGATGGCGAAGCGCACCGGCAGGTCGAACCGCCAGGCCAGCTCTCCCTCGATGCCGGTGCGATCGAGCCCCGCCACCTCCTGGTCGACCCACTGGCCGAAGAAGCTGAAGCCATGGCGGTAGTACCAGAAGTTGGCCCCAGTCTCCTCCTTCTCGTCGCCGGTGATGGGCAGCGGGAAGGCATTCAGCGGGCCCAGCAAGAGGTCCAAATCGCCGCCGTAGAAGGTCCCCTCCAGCTCCACCGTATCCGCCAGCTCCCGGTGGTAGCGCCACAGCAGCACGTCGCCGCCGGCGAGACCGGAATCACTTTCCCAGCGCCAGCCTAGGCCCAGGCCGAGCTCCAGGTCGCCGTCCACGTCCAGGTCTTCCACCTCCGCGTCGTAGAGCACCACGATGCCCGAGCCGAGCTCCGGATCCGGGTTGTCGCGCAGGAAGACGTCGGTGCCGTTGTCACCGGCGAGGGCGTTGGGGTCGCGCAGAAAGAGGGGGTTGCCTTGGGTCACGGAGGTCTTGAGGTAGAGGTGCCGACCGAGGTCGAAGCCCACCTCCAAACCGGTGTCTTCGAATCGGTTGAAGGCGGTGGAGACCAAACCGTAGCTCTCCAAGTGGCGGTCGTCCTGACGCTCGAAGTGAGCGAATTTACCGATCTTGGCGTACACGCCGAAGCCGTCCGCCTCCCGCGCCGGCTCCATTTCCTGGCCGAAGCGGATCCACACCTCATCGACGTCGACCTTGCGGTCACCGGAGGTGGGGTTGCGGTCGTGGAGATCGATGAAGTCGACCTTGGCATGAGCCTGGATGGCATTGCCCAGCCGGGCGTCGAGGAGCAGGGTGAACACCGAGACCTCGAAGTTGGAGCCCGGGTCCACGGTGGTCAGGAATCCGTCTTCCTCCCCCGGCGGCAACATTTCCGGCGTGAAGGGGAAGCGTAGGGGGAAGCGATTCTCTTCGCTGTCCCGATAGTGGGCCTTGGCCTCCAGCCCCCAGTCCAGCTGCCAACCTTCCGGCGCCGGTGCCGGCGCCGCCTCGGCCTCCGGCTCCGGGCCGAAATCGATAGGGTCCTGGGCCAGCATCGAGCCCGAGCTCCCGAGAACGATACAAAGAACGGCGAGGAGAGACGGGCGCGTCGATGCTCCCATGCCCTTACCCTCCGTTCACGAGCTTGAGAAGAGCTTTCTCCGGAGCCTGCCAGTCGTTGCGCTCGATGCGGCCCACCTCCTTGCCGCCGACGTAGACGATGCCCGTGGGCACACCGTGAACGCCGTTGCTCTTGGCTTCCTGGTCGTCGCTGAAGTTCCTCGCCAGACCGTAGTAGTCGAAGTCGATGCCCGAACCGGCGAGCTCTTCCTCCACCCGCAGGAAGCGCGGCACATAGCGCTTGCAGAAGGAGCACCAGGAACCGAAGAAGGTGCGGACGCGGATGTCCTTGGAGCTATTCCGCAGGCTTTGGATGGCCGCCGCGTCGGGAGTGTAGTCGT
>JAXHTF010000227.1:0-2500 GCA_034211275.1 Acidobacteriota bacterium | reverse complement strand
GCCGAATGCAACGGCGGCGGGCAGCCCAGCGGCGTTCGCTCCGCCGACGGCCGGCTGTGGTTTGCCACGGTGCGCGGCGTCGCCGCCATGGACCCGCGGCAGATCCTGCGCAACCGCGTGCCGCCGACGGTGGTGGTGGAATCGGTGCAGGTGGACGGGGAGCCGCTGGAGCGAGTGCTGGAGCGGGAGAGCGACCAGGAGGGCGCCGAGGACAGCGACCCCACCGAGCTGAAGCCGGGGCACGAGCGCCTGGAGATCTTCTACGCCGGCAACAGCTTCCGGGCGCCGGAGCAAGTTCGGTTCCGCTATCGTTTGGCGGGCTTCGACCGCGGCTGGATCGACGCCGGCGACCAACGCCGGGCCACGTACACCAACCTACCCACCGGCCGGCTCTACCGCTTCGAAGTGCAGGCGGCCAACGAGGACGGGGTGTGGAGCCCGGTGACCACCGGCTTCGAGATCTTCATCCGACGCCACTTCTGGGAGACGCCGTGGTTCTACCTGCTGGTGCTGCTGGCGGCGGCGGCGCTGGCGCGGCTGGTCTACCACCTGCGGGTACGCCATCTGCTGCACCGTACCGAGCAACTGGAGGCCAAGGTGGCGGAGAGAACCGCCGAGGTGGTCGCCCAGAAGGACGAGCTGGCCCACGCCAACCGCGAGCTGGAAAAGCTCAATCAGGTCAAGAGCGAGTTCCTGGCCATCGCCGCCCACGACATCAAGAATCCCCTGAGCCTGATCTACGGCTACGCCGGCCTGATCGCCGAACGCAGCGAAGAGCCTCGACGCCTGCGCACCATCGGCGGCTCCATCGTCGCTTCGGTGCAGCGCATCCTCAACATCGTCACCGACCTGCTGGACACCACCGCCATCGAGAGCGGCAAGCTGACGCTGCACCCTATGGAGGAGGATCTGGAGACCCTGACGGCGCTGGCAGTGGAGCGCAACCGGCCTCTGGCCCAAGAGCGGGAGATGCGGCTGGTTTTCGAGACCGGCGGCGACGAGCCGCTGATGGCGGTGGTGGACAAGGAACGCATCGGCCGGGTGCTGGACAACCTCATCGGCAACGCGGTGAAGTACGCTCCCCGGCGCTCCACCGTCACCGTCCGACTGCGGCCCGAGGAGCACAACGAGGGGCCCGATGGGCAAACCGTCGCCCGCATCGAGGTCCAGGACGAAGGTCCCGGTGTCCCGGCGGAAGTCCGGGAGCGGATCTTCGAGCGCTTCGAGCGCCTCTCCGGAGAAGCCTACGCCCGCGCCCCGTCCACCGGTCTGGGCCTATCCATCGTCAAACACTTCGTGGAGCTGCACCACGGCCGGGTGTGGGTCGAGAGCGAACCGGAGGAGGGCTCTACCTTCGTGGTCGAGCTACCGGCGACCCTGGCTGAGTAGCCCGCCTCACGATCGCGCCTCCCGCAGCACGTAGCCGAAGCCCTTGACGGTGTGGATCAGCTTGCCCTTGCGCCCGTGGTCGATCTTCTTGCGCAGACGGTGCAGAATGACGTCGATGGTGTTGGTCATGGCGTCGAAGCTGGCATCCCAAACGTGCTCCGAAATCTCCGTGCGGGAGACCACCTCACCCTTGCGCACCAGCAGATATTCGAGCAGAGCGAATTCCTTGGGGGAAAGCTGCACCGGCTCCCCCGCCAGCAGCACCCGGTGCTCCGACCGGTCCATCTCCAGGTCCGCAGCCTTCAGCGGTCCCTGGTAGGTGCGGTGGCGCCGCCGTAGCAGGCTGCGCACCCGGGCCAGGAGCTCGGCGAAGGCGAAGGGCTTGGTCAGATAATCGTCGGCGCCGTGATCCAGACCGTCGATGCGGTCTTCCACCGAATCGTGGCCGGTGAGCATGAGCACCGGCAAGTCTTTGCCCTGCTTGCGCCAGCGGCGCAGGAGCTCAAGACCCGACGGGGCGGGGATAGTCCAGTCCAGGAGCACCAGATCGTAGTCGTTGAACGCCACCATCTCGTCCGCATCCTCCCCGGTACCGACCAGGTCGACGGCGTAACTTTCTTCCCTCAGAACCTCGGCGATCGCCTCGGCCAGGGTCGCTTCATCTTCGACAACCAGAATTCTCATGGCGCAGTGCTCGGGCTTGGGACCTTGAGTGGCGACATTGTACCGTGACCCTCAGAAGGTCCCGAGTATCGTCGGGGAGCAATTCATCTGGCGTTCATCCTGGTTCCGATAGGGTGAATTTCGAGGGGGGCGCGGAGGCAGAGCATGACGCAGAAAATCTTGGTGGTGGAAGACGAGCCGGGACTGGGTGAAGGCATCCTCCGCGTGCTCGAGGAAGACGACTACATTCCCCGGCTGGCGGAGGACGGCACGACGGCCCTGCGTCTCGCCGAGGAGCACGCTCCCGAGCTGATCATCCTCGACCTCAACATCCCGCCACCGACGGGCCTGGAGCTGCTGCGGCGCTGGCGCCGGGAAGGCTGCCAGGAGCCGGTGCTCATCCTCACCGCCCAGGATTGGCTGGAGGCCCGCTACCCGGTCCTCCAGC
>JAXHTF010000226.1 GCA_034211275.1 Acidobacteriota bacterium | reverse complement strand
GCTTCAGCCAGCGGTGGGAATGAGCCCAAAAGGCGAAGCAGGGGAGCAACGAGCTTCCCCCTCTACCGGGTGGACGGGGGGAAGGGCTGGGAGAGGGGGACCGAGGGGGTGAGGGCCCTGTTAAAGACACCCTACCAACCCCAGGTCAGGCCATACCCTCCAGCCTGGAGAATCCTTCAGCGTCGTCCCTTATTTTTCTTCTTCTTGGAGTCTTTCCCCGGCGGCTGGATGGCCAGGGTGGTGGCGAGGAAGGACGACTCGCCGGTGGCTTCGTCCCGCAGGCCCACCGCCATCACGAATTCGCCTTCCGGCAGCTCCAGGTCGACCTCCGCCGCCAGCAAGCCGAGACCGGTACGCTGGTTGAGGCGCAGGGCGGAATCGAAGTTGGTGGTGTTGCCCCGGCCGTGAAACACTCCCGGCCATGGCGCCAAAGAATCGCCCGCCCAAAGGCCCCGCACGAGGAGCGTCGAGGAAGAAGCCCGTCACCCTCAAGACCCTCGCCCAGCACCTCCAGCTCTCGCCGACGACGGTGTCGCTGGTGATCAACCGCTCTCCCGCCGCCAGCTCGATTCCGCCGGAGACCCACGAGCGCGTGCTCGCCGCCGCCCGCGAGCTCAACTACCGCCCCAACTACATGGCCCGCTCCCTCCGGCGCCAGAAGAGTCTGTCGGTGGGAGTGATCGTGCCGGAGATCAGCGAAGGCTACGCCGGCGAGCTGTTAAGCGGCGTCGAAGACCACCTGATGCAGGCCGGGTACTTCTACCTGGTGGCCAGCCACCGCTCGAAAGAGGACGTGCTGGAAAAATACCTGGACCTGCTGCGGGATCGCCTGGTGGAAGGCTACATCCTCCTCGCCACCCCCATCTCCCATTCGCTGCCGCTGCCCACCGTCGCCGTGGCCGGCCACGAGGAGATCGCCGGCGTCACCAACGTGGTCATCGACCACGACCATGCGATGGATCAGGCCCTCAGCCACCTGGTGGAGCTGGGGCATCAGCGCATCGCCTTTTTCAAGGGCCACCCCAACAGCGCCGATACCGAAGACCGCTGGCGGGCCATCCTCGAGGGGGCCGACCGCCACGGCCTGGAGATCGACCCCAACCTCACCCTGCAGCTCAGCGGCGACCCCGCCGGCGAGGTCTTCTCCCCGGACGAGGCCTACCGCGAGGGCTATGTCTTCGGCCGCAAACTGCTGGAGCGTAGTTCCGACTTCACCACCCTCTTCGCGTTCAACGACATCTCCGCCATCGGCGCCACCCGCGCCTTCCTCGACGCCGGCTTCCGGGTCCCCGAGGACATCTCGGTGGTGGGCTTCGACGACATCCAGAGCGCCGCCTTCCACAACCCCAGCCTGACCACCGTCCGCCAGCCGCTGCGAGAGATGGGCCGCATGGCGGCGGAGATCCTGCTGCGCAACCTGGCCGGCGAGACCACCAGCTCCGAGCCGGTGATGGTCAAGCCGGAGCTCGTGGTCCGCGACTCCACCGCTCCGCCGAGGACGAAGGCGGCGACGAAGCCCCATCGGCCCCTGAGCGCGTAGGATGATCGAGCACCCAAGACCCATCGCCGGACGCAAGCGGCTGCGGGACGCGCTCTGCCGGCCTCTTCCTCGGCCTCGCCGCCGCCACCAAGGTCGACCGCCTGGAAGTCCTCTGGCCCGACGGCACCCGCACCGAGCTCGAGAACGTCGAAGTGAATCAGATCTTGAAGGTGGAGCAGCCGGCGGGAGAATAACCTCTCAGAAGCATCCCGTCCGACTTCACGGAAAGGTTCTTCGTCATGGCTTATCATGGTGAATCATGCGCGAAGGTACCTCACCGATCCATCCCGGAGAGATTCTTCTCGAGGAATTCCTCGAGCCCATGGGAGTCAGCCAGTATCGGCTCGCCAAGAGCATCAATGTTCCTCCCCGCCGAATCAACGAGATCGTCCACGGACGGCGCGCGGTCACCGCCGACACGGCGTTGCGACTGTCCAGATTCTTCGGGACTAGCGAGCGCTTCTGGCTCAACCTACAAATAGGCTATGACCTGGAACTGGAGAAAGATCGTCTGGGTAACCGCCTCGATGTCGAGGTGATCCCTAGAGCCCAGCTCGCATAGCTTTCACTGCGATCCGTTGACTTCCAACCCTCTCTCCAAGGAGACTCACCGTGGCCGACCCCACCACCGTCAACCCTCAAATCACCGACGCCGTCACCCAGACCAACGTCAGCACCGTCGGCCAAGCGCCGGCGGTGGCGGTGGGTCAGTTGCTCCAAAGCAGCAGCCACGCCCTCTCGCTCCTGCTGCTCAACGCCACCCACGCCCAGCAGCAGACCGCCATCACCGCCCAGGCCGCCACCACCGCCTCGGTGCAAGCGCTCCTGGGGCTCGGCGAAGCAGGGCATCCGCACCTCGAGATCGAGAAAGAATTCGACGATCCAGGCACGAACCGCGAAGAAGTCGAAGTGCATTTTGAGCCCGAGGCCCAGGAAGCGGAGGATGCCGAAGAGATCCCGGTGGAAAACTCGGACTCTCCATCGGGAAAGAAGACCGCCAAGAAACGAGCCAAGAAATCCAGCGCGAAGAGCTAGGAAGAGCTAGATAGCTTCAGGAGATTCCCATGAGTGACAACGAAGCGAAGGACTCCGTCAGCCAGGTCAACACCAAGGTCCTGGGCTCGGCTCCCGCCATGGCCATGGGCAACCTCTACCAGGCCGCCTCCCAAGCCTTGGGCAACGCGATGCAGAACGCCACCATGTCCCAGCAAGAGCTGAACACCATCGCCCAGGCCGCCACCACCATGGGCGTTGCGACCCTCTTCGGCAACGAGTCCGCCGCGTCGGCCCCGCCGCTGTCCTTTGACGACGAGGACTGGGATCTCGAGGACTGGGATCTCGAAGACTAGGAACCTGAAGACGTCCCTCTTGAAGACCCCTATCTTGAAGAAGTAGCCCGACTCACCGCGATCCGAGACGGCCCGCAGCCGGCCCCTCGAAGACTTTCCAGGAGATACCCGTGGCCGAACCCACGCCCGTCAATCCCCAGATCACCGACTCCGTCAGCCAGGTCAACACCAAAGTCCTGGGCTCGACCCCTGCCCTGGCGGTGGGCAACGCGCTCCAAGGCATGTCCCATGCCGCCGTCCTCAACATGGTCAGCGCCAGCCAAGCCTTCCAGAATTGGGCCATCACCTTTGACGCCGCCACCGTTCAGGCCGCCGGTGAGGTCCTCGCCGCCGTCGGCGTCGAGGTGGAGGACGACTTCGATGGCCTAGAGCCCGAGCTGCCCCGGGATCACGACCGCGAGGAGGTCTTCTTCACCTCCTCGGACCAGGATGAGGATTGAGACCATGGCCGATTCCACGACGACCACTTCTTCCAAGAGGACCGGCGACCGGGACGAGCAGGTCGACCGCATCGTGCTCGAAAACGCCCGCGCGGCGGCCACCGCCATCGCCTACCAGGAGATCGCCCAGAGCATGGTCCTGGCGGTGCAGAGCAGCGTGCAGCACCTACAGGGACTGTTCACCGTCAACATCGCCACCACCGGTGCAGTCTTCAGCCAGGCCCTCGAAGGAACCGAGGAGCCCAAGGAACTGGAACGCCGCCTCGATGCGTCCCAGAAGACCGTCCAGGCGGGCATCGAAGACCTCCGAACCCTGACCCAGGCCGCCGCCGAGGCGCTGAGGAGCTTCCCCTCCAGCACCCCTCCCCCGCCCGGGGACGCGGCAACGGCCTCTACCGGTAGCTCCCCACGGAAAGCGAGCCCCTCTCGGAAGACGAATAAGAGCAGCACCAAGAGCACGACCGCCCAGAAGAAAACCAAATCCTGACTCTTCACAACCGCGCCCCCTCGGCAGCCCGCCCGGTAGTCTTCCCGGCGGACCGCCGAGCGTTCCGGCTCATCGCCCTGATACTCTCAAGCTCGTACGCAGCCCGCGGACTCCCGCGAAGACTCCATCCCCCACGACGAGGTTTCGACCATGATCCGATACCCTTCTACGCTCACCGCTTCCGCTCTCCTAACCCTGGCCCTCCTGCTCACCGCCTGCGGGGGCGCCGAAGCCCCGGCAAACCAGGCCGACGCTGGCACTGAGACCCCGGCGGCCACCGGCACTCCAGCGACCACTACCCAGGCAGCGAACCAGGACACCGGCAGCCAAGCCCCCACCGCCGGAGGCCTCGCCCCCCGCTCCTCCCGCGGCGGTGCCGTGCAAAACGCCCCCGGCGCGGGCACCCCGACGTCCGGAGCCGGCCTCGCCTTCGACCTGCCCGAGGGCTGGAACGCCGAGCCCCCCAGCAACAATATGCGCATGGCCCAGGCCACCCTCCCCGGCCCCGGCGGCGACGGCCAGTTCGCGGCCTTCTTCTTCGGCCCCGGCGGCGGCGGCGGCACCGAAGCCAACCTCCAGCGCTGGGCCGCCCAGGTCGACTCCGGCGGCACCGCGCCGAGCCGCGAGGTGATGGAGACCAACGACCTCAAGGTCCACTGGATCGAGACCCAGGGCACCCTCCTGGCCAGCGGCATGCCCGGCATGGGCGCCGCCTCCGACCAGCCCGGCGCCGCCCTCTACGGCGCCGTCGTCGAAGGCCCCGGCGGCCCCTGGTTCTTCAAGGTCACCGGCCCCCAGAGCACCCTCGAGCAGCACCGCGACGCCTTCCGCAAGATGCTCGAAGGCCTGCGCTTGCAGCAGAGCGTCTAGCGTTCGCGAGCCCGGCCTCCACCCGACCCAAGCCCCCCTGGGAGCGCCGGCTTCTAGCCAGCCCCGGGGGGAGTGGTGGCCAGTTCGTGACCGCTACCGGCTTCTACTCTGATTCTGAGCGTTGAATCTCCGCCAGGAGTTGGCGGAGGAAGAGGAGCTGGTGGCGGTCCTTGGGGCGATTCGTCTGTTCCTTGACCTCGATCAGGGCGGGCAAATCGAGCACGCGAATCTGCTGCTCGCCCACCTGGAAGGCCGACGATCTCGCTATCAGATCCTCGAAGTCCTGCCCTTTACCCACGGCCCGCAAGAGATCGAGCCGTCCATGCTTGGTCCGCAGCAGGTGGATCCTCAGCGATTGGAGCCGATCAAGATCCGGCTCGAATCGGCGCCCCGCCGGATCGTCGTACTCCGCCTCCAACTCTCTCAGCGCTTTCAACAAGCGTTCGAGATTCTCCGGCGAGGACTGATAGACGACATCCAGATCCTGGGTCGTCACCGAGGATCCATGGAGGATCGCTGCAATTCCCCCCACCACCACGAACTCCACCTCGTAGCGGCTCAGCACCCCGAGAATCTGATCGAGGGAGAGGTCAGTCACGATTCTGCGCCCGGATCCGCAGCACGCTATTCATGAACCGCTGGAACTTCATCAGCCGCTCCGTCGGCGTCAACTTCAGGTTCTCCCGCAGCTGGCTGATGTCGCCCCAGTCGAGCCCGTGCTCCGACAGCTCCAGGGGATCCTCCTCAGTCGGGAGCTCCTGCCCATCCGCTGGCGGCACTGTGTCGTCTTCTCGATCCATGGGGAAATCCTAGCAGGGCTCCTCCTCTGGCCGAACGTCCCTCCCAGCCCCTGAAGCTATACTCTCCACCTCACAAGAACGCTTCCCTCAAGTCGCACTTCCAAGGAAGAGCCAGGAGAGCCTCATGGAACCCGAGCAGGAAAAGCCTTGGTTCGCCCAAGCAAGGTTCCACCGATTCCTCGGCGTGCCCATCACTTGGCAAGGCTGGGTCAGCGTCGCCGCCTACTTCGCGGTGCTGGTAGGGCTGCAGATCTTCTTCGATCCGGACGAGCACTCAGCCATCTACGCCGTCACCATCCTCGCCGCCACGGTCGTCCTGGCCTACATCTTCATCTCCAGGAGCGAACCCCTCATTTAGCTCGATGGTTCTCGCTCCGGGCCCGACCGCAGGCACCGAAAGGCCACCCGCCATGACCACCGCCCCCACCCTCCGCACCGACCGCCTCGAGCTCAGCCGCCTCCGGGAGTCGGACGCCGCAGCGATCTACGCCTACCGATCCCTGCCAGAAGTCGCCCGATTTCAATCCTGGGAGCCCGCCAGCGAGGACAACGTGCGGGAGCTGATCGCCGAAGCCACCACCATCCCCTTCCACCACGCCGGCACCCGGTTCCAATTCGCCCTCCGCCTCCTCGCCACCGGCGAGGTGATCGGCGACCTCGGCATCCACTTCCCCGCCGACCAACCCCACCAAGCCGAGGTCGGCATCACCCTCGCCCCCAGCGCCCAAGGCCAAGGCCTCGCCACCGAAGCCCTCCGCGCCATCCTCGACTATCTCTTCGAAACCCTAAAAAAACACCGCATCTACGCCTCCACCGACCCCCAAAACCACCCCTCCCACAACCTCCTCCGCACCGTCGGCTTCCGCCAGGAAGCGCACTTTCGGCAGAGTCTGTGGTTCAAGGGGGAGTGGGTGGATGATGTGGTGTTTGGGTTGTTGCGGGGGGAGTGGGTGGGCTCACTAGCTTAGGCCGGAACTATGCCCGGGTGACCTCACGGGAAAGCCCCCTCTCGCAGCTTCTCCCTTTCGATCACGAATACACATCAAAGTAACCACTGACATCTGCTGAGCCAGTCGAAACCCGCGAGGTGCCCCAGGAGAGGAAGGCGAAGCTGAACACTACCCTTCAAGCTCTAGGCCCTTGACCTCGGGGAGTAGAGAACTCCACAGGATGAGGTCGGCCCTAGTTGGCGAAGGCTTGGGTTGGCTGCTCCCCATACTTAAAGTTCGGCGATACCTGAAGCGCGCCAAGAATAAGTAGTTCGGAACAGTGCGGACTTCAGGAAACTCCAGGCGTTGGCTGCTGGTCGGTCCTTGCTCCCGAAAAGAACACTCCACGAAGTCGACCTTCTGCAACTGTCCCCAGCCAGATATGTTCATCTCCCTGAGGCCTAAACAGGAAGGCTGTACATTGAATGACAACACCCACGTGCCAGAAACCAGACCCCGAACAAAACACTTGACCATCATCAACAGTACGTGAGATAAAATAGAATAAAGTGCCATAGATCAGAAGATCTTAATTGCCTGTATATCATGAAAACGGCAGATGGAAGAGCGTCTCGCAGCAAGAGCGACAGCGAGAAAGATTCACAGCTAGAGGAATAGCAATGTGGGCGAAAGCCAGTCCAACAGGCGAATCAACAAGATTGAGAGCGAGCTCGCGCAACCAAAGCAGACCTAACAAAGAACATAGGGAGATTGTAATGCGCCAACCCTCGACCCTTCTTCTTCTCTTAGCAATCACCTACGCAGCCAGCTCCTCGGCGGGAGACCTGGAGCCACCCGGACCACCCGCCCCAACGATGGTTGATCTAGGTATGATCTCCGAGAAAGTAGCTGAGTTGCAGGCACCTCGCTATGAATTCCTGGGTATCACCAACCCAGTTGCCGCCAATTCGGGTTTCTTGGGCAAGACTCGGAAGTGTCAGGAAGAGTTTGGTGCTACTGCTCGTCTCTGCTACTCCCACGAAGTAATCGAGACTACCAACCTTCCACCTGTAGCTAACTACCACTCGAATCAGGGCTGGCTACATCCAAGGCTAGAAGGTACAGGCGCTGCCTATGTGAACACCACAACCGTCATCCCTTTCAGCACTGATGCTAGCGGCCATTCCCGGGACCCGAAGCAACTTACCTGCCGTGGGTGGATATCTAGTAACGCTACTGACAATGGTCTTGTCGTGAGTAACTCCCTTCCCGATTCAGAAGGAGGTATAACCACCTCCCAATGTTCCGCAACTGATGTTGGCGCCGCCTGCTGCGGTCCAATTTCCTAGGTGCCGACTATGCGCCAGCTAGCCCCAAGGCAAGCACGACATGCGCTATCTGCCGCAGTAATAGGTTGCCTCCTAGCGCTCCCTGCTCAGGCCAACGATTCATCTTACGCTTGGTCAGAGAACGCTGGCTGGATCAACGCTAATCCCGATGTTGCCGACCAGCCAGGAATCCGCGTTTTTCAGGATCACGCCGCGGGGTGGATGTGGTCGGAAAATGCAGGCTGGATCAGCTTATCCTGCCTCAACACAGCAAGCTGCGGCGATCAGCAGTGGGGAGTGGAGCATGATGGCCTTGGAAACCTGACTGGTTTTGCTTGGGGTGAGAACTTTGGGTGGATTAGCTTTTCCTGCACCAACACCAACAGTTGTTCCTCAGGTAGCTTCGGCGTTCATGCCGATCTAGCAACAGGAAAACTGTCCGGATTTGCGTGGTCAGAGAACCTTGGTTGGATCAGCTTTGCCTGCGAGAACACAAGTAGCTGCGCCAACGCCGACTATGGAGTCGACGTTGAAGTTCCTTTTCTGCTGGGCCCGATTTTCATCGATGGTTTCGAAACAGGGGACGCCAGTCGATGGCAGGCAAGAGTGCCCACTAAGCCCAGCGCAAAGGACGCGATCTTGAGGTCGCGTTGGGTGACTACCATCCTGCGCAGCCAGTTCGGCTCCACTCCTGCGAAGAGCCCAGCTCGTCAAAAACAAACCTGCGACTTGTAGCCTTGAGTCTTGAGGTGGCAACCAGCTCTCCAGATCTCCGAGACGAATCAATATTGGACTCTGGCCCAGTCGGCAATTACTAGCCTACCCCTTTCCCCTCCACCCGAGCATCGATGTCGTACCCTCTACCCATCACGCGATTCACATGCTCGGGGCACAGCGCGTTGGAGGTAGGGGTGTCTTGGGAGTAGCAGCGCCAGGCAGCTTTAGGAACGAGGGCGCCGTTCGAACAACCGACAGGGGCCGATGCCGAGGTGGCAGTAGGCCTCGCTGAGTGTTTTGGGGACGTGGCCGAAGCCGCCGAAGGCGCCAAGAACCCTCCCCCCCTCTGCACAACGCCAAGACCAACCGCAACCCTTCCGCCACCGCATTCATATGACGCGCACCGAAAGCGCCACCCACTCGTCGAGCAGCAACCGGTCCAGAGTCAGCAGCTGAAAAACGTCGACCACGCAGGCCCGATTGAGCCCTACGGAGGACTTGGAAAGGCGCACGTTGCCGGGAACCTGGGCGAGAGCGAGGTTGCTGGTGATGCCGGCTATTACCACGGCCTGGATGGCGGCAGCGTTGAAAGAGTTGCTCTGAACGACCAGAAGCGGTCGGCGGTAGCAGGGTTCCTACCCGCGCGTGGGCGGACGGACGCCCACCAGACCTCACCTCGCTGGGGAACTACCACTCGGTATCGCGAAGGGAAGAGAGCTGCATGCCAGTGAGCACCGGATCCAGCTCGGACGACTGGGAGGAGTAGACGTCGTTGAGCTGGGCGGTCACTGCGTCGGACCGGTGCCGTTCGAGGAACTCCGAAACCGCCCTCGCATAGAGAGCGCTTCGGCTCATCCCGAGCCGCTCCGCAAGCTCGTCTGCGGCTTCGAAGACGGGATCGGGAATGGAGATGGTTGTCTTCATGAACCGAAGGATAAAACAGACGACTGTGAGAAGATCCCACCAATCTTCGCAACAGCCGGACGCGCAAGCGTCGCACTCGCTTCCTGCAAGCGGAAGCGGCCTCGCAACCCGGCGATAGACAAAGCGGCTGAGGGTCGATTCGGGAAGCGCAGCCGACCCTGCCACACCCAGGGCTGACGGGATCTTCGGTCGAACAAACCCAACCCAAGGAGCCACAAGATGTCCCCACTGCTCAAAAACATCCTGGCAGTCGTCGCAGGCCTCTTGCTCGGGAGCATCGTCAACATGGCGATCATCACGCTGGGGCCGACGGTGATTCCGGCTCCGGACGGGGTCGACATGTCGGACATGGAGCGGTTCGCTGAGAACCTGAAGCGGCTGGAGCCGGTGAACTTCCTGGCGCCGTGGCTTGCGCATGCGCTGGGCACGCTGGTCGGAGCCTTGGTGGCTGCGAAGCTGGCGGCCAACAAGAGGATGAAGCTCGCCCTCGTCATCGGCGGGGTCTTCCTGCTCGGAGGCCTCATGATGGCCGTGCAATATGGCGGGCCGGCGTGGTTCCTGGCGCTCGACTTGATCGGTGCCTACCTGCCCATGGCCTACCTCGGTGGCCGGCTGGGCGGAGCGACGCGACTCGATGTGGACTAGCAGCCGGGGAGGACTCTGTGCATCACCCGCGAGGATGTGGGCGGACCCTGGGCATCGATGGGTGTAGGGGCAGGCCTTGTGCCTGCCCGCGGTGCTCACGGGTCTTCGTCGGAGGCGATTCTGAACGCGAGGTTTGGAGCCGCAGAGGTTGCTCGGCGCGGGCGACCACGAGGGTCGCCC
>JAXHTF010000225.1 GCA_034211275.1 Acidobacteriota bacterium | reverse complement strand
GGCTTCCAGCCGGCTGCGGGGTGGGCGGGGGAACCCAACCCCTGGGCCCGTCGCCGGGAAACCGAGCCCGGCCGGTTAGAATCAAGAAGTCTGACACCCCAACAGAGGAGACCTTCATCCCGACCGTGAATTCATCGCCCCAGCCGCTTTCTCAGCGCCCGCCGGAGATCTTCCGGCTGACTCCCGGCCGCCGGGTGCTCTTTCTAACCAAGGACGCCGAGCTGATTCGCCGGCAGCTTCGTGGGGAGCTCGATCTGACCCTCGACGATGTGAGCGCCGACGAGCTTCTGGACGACATCAACACCGACACCATGGCCCCCGCCTGGGTGTGCTTCGAGCACCGCCCGGCGGAGCTGGCGCGGGAGGCCTACGCTGGGCTGATCGTCGACGGCGAGCGGGTGATGCCCCGGGACGCGCTGCGGAACGGTGGTTTCGAGGTCATCGTCTCCGGCTACCGCAAGGGAGTGGGAAGCTCCCGGGAGACGGCGGTGCAGGCCGAGAAGTGGAGCGGCATCCGCCTTGCTGTGGCCGCATCCTTCGCTCCCATTCACGCCCGCAACAACGTCAACCAGGGCGTGCTCATGGCCGGCTACGATGTGCTGCGGCGACTGCAGCGGGGCGAGGGGGTGGAGCTGGAGGAACTGTGTGCCGGCTATGACCCCCTGACCCGGGAGATCGTTCGCCATGGCGGCCTCTTCCCCTTCGCCAAGGCGCTGGCGGCGGGGGAGGTGACGGTGTCGTCGGCGAATGCCGACTCGCGGCCCATGACCATGGGGGAGCAGATCCTCGCTCGGCATCTTTACCTCTCGGGGCAGGATGCTGCCGCCGCGGCTGGGGAGGCTTCCGTTCGCCCTGGGGATGCGGTGCTGGTCTCCGTCGACGGGGGCTACTCCCACGACTTCACCTCCGCTCAGGTCCATGTCTTCCTCGAAGAAGAATATGGAGCGGACTATCGGATCCAGGATCCGGAGCGCTTCGCCGCCTTCGAAGATCATCTGATCTACGCCGACGGCGTCCCCCGGATGCAGCCGCACCAGGCGAAGATCGAGACCCTGCGGCGGCTGCAGCGGGAATTCCAGCAGCACACCGGAGTGCGGGACTACCTGGCGGAGGATGGTGTTTCGCCGGGCATCTGCCACGAGGTGGCACGGGAGGAGCTGGTGTCGCCGGGGGATTTCGTTCAGGCCACCGACAGCCACACTTGCATGGGGGGCGCCAACAACGCCCTGGCCTGGGGCGTGGGGGCGACGGAATACGCCAACCTGCTCTACAACGGCTTCACTCCGGTGGAAGTGCCGGAGTCCATCCGCTTCCACCTGGTGGGAGAGCTGGCGCCGGAGGTCACCGCCAAGGATCTGATGCTCTTCATCCTGAAGGAGTACGCTCGCAGCCAGCAAACCCTCAACCGGGTGATGGAGTTCACCGGTCCGGGACTGACCCGGCTCTCCATGGACGAGCGGGCGACCCTCGCCAACATGGCCACCGAATGCTCTGCCAAGGGGGCGGTGGTGGCCGCCGACGAGGAAACCTTTCGCTGGTTGGCGGAGCGGCGACCGAAAGGAGATCCGGAGCGCTGGCGCCGACGGGCGGTGGCTCCGGACGAGGGAGCGTTCTACGCCGGCGGCGAGCACGTCATCGACCTGGCGGAGCTGGTGCCCATGGTGGCTCACCCCGGGGATCCGGATCGGGGAATCCCTTCCGATCCCACCAACGGTCTGGCGGTGGCGGCGCTGGGGGAGGTGCCCATCGACATCGCCTACGGCGGGAGCTGTACCGCCGGCAAGGTAGAGGATCTCGCCTTCTACCACCGGGTGGCGAAGGAGGCGGTGGCGGCGGGGCTGAGGGTGCATCCCCGGGTGCGCTTTTTGATTCAATTCGGTTCCCGCCGGGTGGCGGAACACGCTCGGGACGCCGGCTACCTGGCCACCTTTCGCCTCGCCGGCATCCAGCTCATCCAGCCCGGCTGCGGCGCCTGCATCGGCTGCGGCCCTGGGGTTTCGGAGTCGGCGGAGCAGGTCACCGTCAGCGCCATCAACAGGAATTACAAGGGCCGCTCCGGTCCCGGCAAGCTGTACCTTGCCTCTCCCCTCACCGTCGCTGCCTCGGCGTTCACCGGTTCCATCACCGCCTATCGGCCGGGAATGTTTGCCGAGCTGGCGGTGGCGGCGGACTGAGCGTCGGACGGATCACCTGCGAGGCTCAAGTCCTCGGTACCGTCAGGATCTCCGGCTCGATGCGGCCCTGCTGGAAGGTCACCCGGGCCACGGTGAGGGGGAGAGTGAAGCGGGGGTGGCCGCAGGCGCCGGGGTTGAGGAGCAGGCAGCGCCCGCGCCATTCGAGCTCCGGCCGGTGGCTGTGGCCGAAGACGATGAGCCGCGGCCCCGCAGGCTGAGGCCCACGCAGCCACTCCCGCGCCACATCTTCCTGCCGATGCACCATGAAGATCCGTAGCGTCGTGGAGCTCGGTCCTTCGTCGTCTTCGAGCTCCTCGGTGACGGTGAAGGGCAGGGCGGTGAGGGGTGGGGAAGTGTCCGTATTGCCCCGCACCGCCCACACCGGGGCGATGCGGCCCAGGCGCTGGAGGATGGCTGGATCTCCCACATCGCCGCCGTGGAGGATGAAGTCGCTGCCGGCGAGGAGGTCCGGTACCTCCGGACGGAGCAGGCCATGAGTGTCGGAGAGGATGCCGAGTCGTACCATGAGCAGCAGTGTATCCGCTAGCAGAGCGGGAAGATCCAAGTCCCCATTGGGCCGATTTGCTGGAATGTCATAAGATCTGACAGTCGGGCCGTCGATGGACCTTTCTGCACGGTGCTTTCTCTACGGTGCTTTTTTTACGGTGCACGGCCACTCCCGGAGAGCTCTGGTCGAGGGGCCGCTCGGGTCCTGGATCTGATTCCTGGACTGGTTGTCTCTATTGGGTCTCCAAGGAAGCGCCGGTCCCAGATCCTACCGATGGCTACCGCGAAGCTCTTAGAAACCTGGACACTGGGCCCGTTCGCTTGCTCCTTGGGGCGGCGATGGGCTAGAAACTGCTAGCTGCGGCGAGACTCCGCTTTCCCCTGCGCTGGATCCACACGTTAAGGAGACGATCTTATGACCACCATGGCCACTACCCCGGGCGTTCTCGAGGGGCTCAAAGAGAGGTTGGGTGACATCATCCAACTCGAAGATATTGCAGACTCGTACCACACCGACTACGGCAAGTTGGTGGACCGCGAGCCCGGCGCCATCGCCCGCTGCACCACGACCGCCGAGGTGGCGGAGCTGCTGCGCTACTGCTACGAGAACAAGGTTCCGGTCACCGCCCGCGGCCAGTCCCACTCCCAGAGCGGTCAGTCGACCTCCAACGGCGGCGTCATCCTCGACACCTCGGGGATGAACAAGATCCACAAGATCGACGCCGACGGCCTCGCCGTCCTGTGCGACGGCGGCCTGATCTGGCGCGAGCTGGTGCAGACCGTGGTGCCCATGGGGTTGGTACCGCCGGTGCTCACCAACAACCTGGGGGTCAGCATCAGCGGCACTCTCTCCATCGCCGGCCTCGGGGTTGCCAGCTACCGCCACGGAGCTCAGGTGGACAACGTGCTGGAGCTCACCGTGGTCACCGGCACCGGTGACGTGGTCACCTGCTCCGCCACCGAGAACCAGGAGCTGTTCAACGTCGTGCGTTCCGGCTTCGGTCAGTTCGGAGTCATCACCCAGGCCAAGCTCAAGCTGCGCAAGACCAAGAAGAACGTCCGCAAGTACTACCTGCTCTACGACGACCTGCAGACTTTGATGGACGACGCCGCCAAGATCATGGCCAAGGGCAACAACACCTTCGACAGCCTGGAGAGCTGGTGCTCGCCGTGTCCCCAGGGGGCCAAGCGCATCGGCGAGGGCATGGATCTGGGTGAAGGAGCGCAGATCTTCGCCTATTGGATGTACCCGCTGCACCTGACCATCGAGTACGACGACGGCGAGGAGCCCAACGACGAGGAGGCGCTGGCGAGTCTCAGCTACTACCGCCATCTGGAAACCTGCGAGTACAGCTTCCTCGAATTCTGCGAGCGCCTGGTGCCCATCTTCCAGCTCTGGGACCGCAGTGGCTACACCGACATGGCCCATCCGTGGATGGAGACCGTGCTGCCCTGGAACAAGGCCTGTGAGTACATCGAGTATGTGCTTTCCAACCTGCCGCCCCAGACCCTCGGCCCGGGTGGTCACATTCTGCTCTGGCCCTCCCGCGGTGACACGTCCTCGACCCCGCTGCTGATGATCCCGGACGACGAGTACGTCATCGGTTGGGGGCTGCTGCCGGGCGTGCCCCAGAAGTACCTGGAACAGGCGCTGGAGCAGCTGGACATGGCCAGCGAGCTGTCCATCGGCTACGGCGGCAAGCGCTATCTCTCCGGCTACATCACCTTCGATACGGAAGAGAAGTGGGCCGCCCACTTCGGCGATCGTTGGCCGATGATCAAGGCGGCGAAGAAGCGCTTCGATCCGGCGGGGATCATGAACCCCGGATTCATCCAGTACGAGTAGCCGCTGGCTGCTCTCCTACGGACGCGAAAGGGCGACTCTCCTCCTGGAGGGCCGCCCTTTTGCTTTGGTGGGGACCCCGCTCCGAGGGAGGCATCCCCGAGAAAAGGGCCCTGACGGCAACGGTGGTACCGCTGTAGGGGGGTGTCGCTATAATGCGTGGATCGAGCACCCCTGATCGAGTTCCCATGGAGCGTTTATGACGGAGCAAGCCCCACAGCCTTCGAAGCCGGAGACTTCCCGCACGGTGACGCGGGTGAGCCTGGTTTTCGAAAGCTTTCGGCAGTTCCTGCGCGAGTACGGGTCCCACATCTCCATGGGCGGGATGTTCATCGGCGCCCGCCGCCCCCTGCCTCCGGGATCCCTGTGCCAGCTGGAGTTCCGGCTGCGGGACGGCTATCCCCTGATCCTGGGCCGGGGAGAGGTGGTGTGGACCCGCGCCCGGGAGGAAGGGCCGGGGCGGCCTCCCGGCATGGGCGTGCGCTTCCACGAGCTGGAGGGCTCCAGCCGCGATCTCGTCTTCGGCATCGTCGAGCACCGGTTGGCGGAGGGAGATTCCCTCTTCCGTCTGGATGAAGACGGCGACCTGATGGATGAGACCCCCGAAGATCTGGATAAATTGCTCAAGGAGGCGGAGCGCCGCCGCGAGCGGGCGGAGAGTGAAGCCCGCTCCAGCACCATCGGCTCGACCCAGAAGCTCAGTGCCGGCGCGGTGCTGGCAGAGGCGGAGGGCGACGGTGAGGCTGCAGCTTCCCCGGCTGAAGAGGTCCCCATCGAGGCAGCAGCGGTTGAGGACTCTCCCGTTGAGGATGCCGGAGAGTTCGAGCCCGGAGATTCCGAGGAGGAACTCTCCCTCTCGGAGCTCCAGGAGCCCGGCCCGAGGGAGTTCCCGGCAGAGTCCCGGGATGAGCCCTGGGAAGAAGCCTCAGCGGTAGATGCCGAGGGTAGCCACGATACCCGCGAGACCTTCGCCGAGAGCCCTTCCGAAGGGGTCGAAGATCACCAAGATCCCGTGCTGGCCCTGCCCTACGACGGCGATGCGGTGGCGGAGGAAGAGGGCTGGGAGCTGGAGGATGCTCGGCCCGAGCCGAAGGGGGAGGCGCTGGCTGTTCCCCCGGAGAACCTGTCCACGGGACCGTCGGAAGTAGTTTCGGAGGAAGCGCCGGCCGAGCGCTGGGATGCGGGAGACTTGCATTCCGGGACCTTGCCGACGGCAGGCGGGCCTTCGGAGGATCAGCCTTCCGACGAGCTTGCCGAAAGGCGCCGGAGGGACGACGAGTTGGGGGAGACCCTTCGGGATCTGCCGATGCCTCCCTTGTCGGAGCGGGAACCGGATCTGCCGGTGACCGTCACCGAGGACGAGCCGCTGGAGGCCGCGGTCTCCCGGCAGACTCCTCCGCGGGGCCGGCCGGCGGCGGGGCTGCCGGTGGACAGTGGCGATGCGATGGATCTGGACCAGCTGTTTTCCGTCGCCCCGGCGGCGGACCCGCTGTCCATGGAGGATCGCCCTGACCCCTGGACGGAGCGCGAGCAGCAGCAGCGCAAGCGGCGGCGGGGGGTCCTCGGCATGGTCGCGGCGCTGGTGGTGCTGGCCGGTGCCGCGTTCCTGCTGGTCCGTCTCGTGGGCTGGTGGCCCCCATCCTCGGATTCGGCGACCGCGGATTCGGTGGCTTCGGGCTCGGCCCAGGAGGCTTCCTCGGAAGCCGGGGCGGAGCCTTCCGGCGTACCGATCACCGCCGAGGACTCCGATGCGGCGGATGAGGCACCGGAGGTCATCGACGTGGGTGCCGAAGAGCCTGCTGCCGAGGCCTCCGAACCAGCTGCCGGGAGCAGTGCGGAGCCGGCCCGGGAGAGCACTCCCCCGCCACCGGCGTCCCGAGCCGCCGCCAGCTCGGTGCAAGACATTCGCTGGACCCGTTCCGGCAACAGCACTCGCGTCACGGTGACGCTGGACGGGGCTCTGCCGGAGTCCCGATTTACCAATCAGCGGCTGGGCTCCGGCGCTCCCCGCCAGCTGCTTCGCCTCCGCGGCATCACCCAGGCGTTCCGCCCCCCGACCCTGGAAGTCGATACCGACCAGCTGCTGAGGATTCGTACCGGACGCCATATTCGAGACGGCGTCGATGAGCTGCACCTGGTGTTGGATCTGGCCGCCGCCGGCGTCACCGTGACGCGGGTGGAGAGCCGGGGCCGGACCCTGGAAATCTGGGTGAGCAGCGATTCGTAGGCTGGATGGATCGCCTGCGATGCAAGGAATGAAGGCCAGGAGGGCACACTATGAGCGCTAACGACTCTTCCGGTTCCGGAACCCGCGATTCCCATCGCGTCCCCATTGAGAGCAGCGTCGACCTGGAATTCCAGAGCTTTCAGGGCTTCCTCACCGAGTATTCGTCCAATATCTCCCTGGGCGGCATGTTCGTGCGCAGCGAGGAGCCGCCGCCGCCGGGAACCATGCTCAACTTCAGCCTGCGGTTGAAGGACGAGATGGATCTGGTGACCGGCCTCGGGCAGGTGATGTGGGTCCGCAACGAAGCGGCGGGAGACGATCTGCCGACGGGCATGGGGATTCGCTTCCTGGACCTGGAGGGGGAGAGCGCGGCTCTCATCCAGCGCATGGTAGAGCAGCACCAGGCGCAGGGCGGTGAGACCTTCGACGTCGCCTCGCCGGCGGGCGAGGTGGCGACCTTGAGGAATGTGTCGGAGGAGGCACCGAGCCCTCCGGTCGCGACCCCGGAGCCCGCCGAGGGCTTTGGTGAGGATGACGGCGTGACCGCGAAAGGCGAGGCCATTCCGTGGCCTCCGCCACCGGATGCTCTGGCGCCGGAGATCGAGACGCCGGAGCCGGTGGCGCCGGACTTCGGCTCCGCTGAGGTCCCCGCCTCCGGAGCTCCCGAGACTCCGCCGCAGCCCGGCCAGGAGGCATCCTCCGCGGCCGCTGGAGAGAAGGCGGGAGAGCTGCCGGGGCCGTGGGTTCCGGAACCTTGGCAGCCGCCCTCGACGGACTCGGAGCCCTCGCCGGGGACCCGTTCCACCGCTTCGGATGGGGAGGGCTCCGGGGAGGATCCGGAAGCAGCGCAATGGCCACCGAAGGTTCCCCGGGTGCAGGATGGCCCCGGCGGAGGCACCGGTACGAGCGCGGAGGCCTGGAGCGGCACGAGTACCGGCACCTGGAGCGGTACGGGGACCGGTACCGGCAGCGGAGGGGCGCTGCAGGAGGAGATCTTCGTACCCCCTCCCCTGGGCAGTGACTCGTCGAATGCCGAGACCTCGGAAGCCCCACCTCCCACCGCGGGTGCGTCTGGGAGCACGGAGGAGGCTGCACGGAGGGGCGGTCGTTCGCCCTGGGTGCCGAGCCTGCCGGTGATCGCGCTGATGGTGGTGTCTCTGATCGTCGGGGCTTTGGGGTCCCGCTATCTGGACCAGATCGTCGGTCTCTTCGATGGTTTCGACAGCGAGGCCGCGGAGCGCGTGCTCCATGACGTTCCGCCGCCGGCGACGCTGGAGAGCTTGGCCACCGGTGCGGAGGAGTCGGCGGTGGAGATGCCGTCCGCCGCGGCGGAGGATCGGAGCCAGGATTCGGAGATGCCTAGGGCCGCTCCTACGCAGCAGGCTGCTTCTCCGGCAGAGGGCCCTCGGACAGAGGGTCCTGCGCAGGACGGCGCTACTGAGGACGGTGCTACGGAGGACGTCGCACCGTTGGAGCTGGGGCCTCCGGATCCGGGGGCGCAGCGCCTCAACCAGGTGCGTTTGATCACCTGGAAGGCGCAGGGGGCCGGTACCACCGTGGTGACCTTGTGGGGCAACGGCCAGCTGCGGCAAGAGGACTTGGACCATATTCGCATCGATGGCCGGCCTGCCCGCGAGTTGCTCAAGCTGCGCGGCATCAACTGGCCGTTCCGCAACCCCATCCTCGACGCCAATACCGGGGAGGTGCGGCGCATCCGCACCGGCTTCCATCCCAAGGCCACCGGCAACGAGCTGCACATCGTCCTGGACCTGGAAGACCCGCAAATCCACCTCGCCCGCGTCGAGCGTGACGCGAATAAGATCCTGCTCTACCTGAGCCGCTGAACCGCCCCCAACTCGCCCTCCGGGCTCGCCCCGGGGGGCTTCGAGAACTCTATGATCGATCTCTTGCTCGTCGCCGTAGGCGCTGTGTGTCTGTACTTCGGAGGGGAAGGACTGGTGCGCGGTGCCACCCAGCTGGCCCGGACTCTGGGGCTCTCGCCGCTGGTCATCGGCCTCACGGTGGTGGCCTTCGGCACCTCCAGCCCGGAGCTCGCGGCGACGCTGGTGGCGGTCTTTGAAGGCTCGCCGCAGGTCGCCGTGGGCAACGTGTTGGGCTCCAATATCGCCAATGTCGGCTTGATCCTGGGCGCCAGCGCGCTGCTGCAGCCGCTGCTGGCCCAGGCCTCCTTCCTGCGCCGGGAGATTCCCTTCATGGTGGCGGTCAGCGTGCTGATCATCCCCATGGCTGCGGACGGCCACTATGGGCGCCTGGACGGCCTCTTTCTGCTGGCGCTCTTCGCCCTCTTCCTGTGGGTGCTGCTGCGCAAGGGCGAGGCGCCGCCCATGGACTTGGAAGTGGAGGACGACGGCAAGCCTACGAAGCCGGTGTGGGTTCAGCTGGCGATGGTGGTGGTCGGGGTGGTGCTGCTGGTGGTGGGAGCGAAGGTGTTGATCACCGGAGCGGTGAGCCTGGCGCGGGCGGTGGGATTGAGTGAGCAAGTCATCGGCTTGAGCCTGGTGGCTTTGGGGACCAGCCTGCCGGAGCTCGCCGCCTCGTTGGTGGCCGCCAGCCACAACGAGGGTGATCTCGTCCTGGGCAACGTGGTGGGATCGAATATTTTCAACGTGCTGCTGGTGCTCGGCACCACCGTGGCGATCCATCCCATCCCGGTATTGCTCTCCGAGTTTGGCCGAGATTTGGGCGTCGGCCTCCTGTTCAGCATCGCCGTCTTGCCACTGCTGGCCCTGGGGCATCCACGCCGGCTGTCGAAGCGGGAGGGAACGGCCCTGCTCCTGGGCTACGTGGTCTATATGTGGTGGATCTTCTGAGTCTCGCCGCTGGCTAGTGTCCGCTACGGAGGGCGGAGCGGATCATCATCAGCTCGCTGACATTCTCCAGCGTCAGCAGTCCTTCCAGCCGGTCCTCGGCGTCCACCACCGGTAGCGTGCGGCCGCCGGATTCTTTCAGCTGTTGCAGCGCCAGCTCCAGGGGCTGGCCGCGATGGGCGCGGCCGAAGTCCCGGCGCATGCTGCCGGTGACCGGGGCGTTCTGACCGTGCTCCGCCAGCCCCGCCAGCAGATCGTTGCGGCTCAGGATGCCGATCACCCGGTCCCCGTGGACCACCGGGAAGTCTTCCTGAGAGCCGCTCAGGATCATCTCCACCGCTCGGCCCAGGAAATCTCCCGGGGACAGTACCTCGAAGCGCGAGACCATGGCCTGATCCACCGTCAGGTTGGCCAAGGCTTCGTGGCGCTCCACCATGGCGCTCTCCTGAGAAGCGCCGATCCACACGAAGAGACCGATGAGGATGAGGAAGGGCTGGCCCATGAGGCCACCGAAGATGAAGAGGAAGGCCATCAGCTGGCCGATGGAGGCGGCGATGCGGGTGGCCTTGGCGTATTCCATCCGGGTGGCGAGGAGCGCCCGGAGCATCCGGCCGCCGTCCATGGGAAAGGCC
>JAXHTF010000224.1 GCA_034211275.1 Acidobacteriota bacterium | reverse complement strand
CCGGTGGTGTGTGAGGGTGGGCGGGTTCGGTACGAGGTGGGGGATGGCTACTGCTTCGGGATCTCGCTCATCGAGCTACCGGGCGAGTGGGCGGAGCGGCTCGAGGAAGGGCTGCGGCGGGTCGGGGAGGAGGGCTCCGGGCAGAGTGGTTTGCTGGCGGGGAACTTCCGGGTGGAGGCGGTGGAGCAGGGGGCTGCAGTGGATTTACGGGAGTGCCTGCAAGCCGTGCAGCCGTGGGGGCCGCGGGAGGCCTCCCCGGGAGCCGGGCGGCAGGAGGTGCGGCTGCGGTTCCTCTCGCCGCTGCGGCTCAAGCTCCCGCGGGAGCTCCAGAAACCACGCTCGGGCTACTGCCACCGGGACTGCTTCCCAGCAGGCCACTTTCTCCAGCGCCTCGCCGCGCGACTCTTCCTGCTGACTCACGGCCGCTTTCCGAGCCGGGACGAGCGAGCCGAGTTCCTGTCCACTCCAGCCGATCTCGAAGCCGATACCTCCGACCTGGTGTGGGTGGATGTGCCGGCTCCGGGGAGGCACCAGCAGAAGAGAACCTTGGGCGGGGTGCTGGGGGAGGTGGTGTTGCGGGGTGTGCCGACGGCGTGGATTCCGTATCTGCTGGCTGGTCAGCACGCTCATGTTGGCTCCAGCACCGCCTTCGGACTCGGTCGCTACGAGATCGAGGGGTTTGCCTCCGTGGGCAAGGAGCTCTTCAGCCCTGCCCGGCCGCTGCTGGCGGAGGTGGCGGATCCCAGGAGTCTCCATCGGGCGCTGGACCGGCTGCAGCACAAAGGGAAGCCGGACAACTCTTTCGCCGGGGTCGACGGTGAGACTTTGGGAGAGCTCTTAGCGCTCCGCGGCCGGAGAATCTCCGAGCTTTCCTTTGCGCTGGCCAGCGGGACCTACCGGCCCTCCCGGCTTCTGGGAGTGGTGCAACGCGACTCCAACGGCGCACGACTGCCGCGGGCGCTGCCGACGGTGGCGGATCGGGTGTTGCGGCAGGCGGCGGCGGAGGTGTTGCGGGAGCCGCTACGGGCCTTCGGTGACGTTGCCTCGGAAGCCTTTCGACGGGGACACCGCAAACACGGGGCGCGGCAGGCGCTGCACCGCGCTTGGCGGGAGGGGTATTGCTTGGCCCTCCGGTTGCCCGTGGAGGTGCTGTGGGAGCAGATCGAGCCGGAGAGCATTCTGCGCCGGTTGGAGGCTCTCTTCCCCCACGAGCCCCTGGTGCCGTGGCTCCGGCGCTGGCTCGAAGTGAAGGTCGAACCGAGCGCTGAGCTGCTCACCGCTGCCGGCCTGGCGACTCCTCCCGCGGATGCGGCCTGGAAGCTCCGGGGCCTTTCTGTCGCCTGCCCCCTCACTCCAATTCTGGTTCAGCTAGGTCTCGACGACTTCGAAGACCGGGTCTTGGAGGCCGGCCAGCGCCTGCTGCGCCATGGGCGGTACTTCGTGGTGCTCCTGCGGGATCTCCCTGAGGACCACAGGCCTTTACGTTGGCTTCCCCGGGGAGTCTTCCCGAGGCGCTACCGGTTGGTCGAGCGAGGCGGTGTGGGCCGAGGTGCTGAGGGGCGGGGCGGCGTTGGGCTGGTGGAGCTGGCAGAAACAGGGGGCGCCCGACGAGCTGGCCGGGGCGATTCTCAAGAAAAAACGAAGAAATCTCGCCTCCCCGCGAACAAGGGCTAGGGAACGGCAACCAAGGACTAGCCGTGGTGGCCAGGGACCAACTTTGAGGGATGACGAGATGGCGAGAAACGACAGGTTAGAGACGCAAGAAGAGAGCCTGAGCGAGGTACGGAACGTCGTGCGCTCGGCCCTGGCGGGAGCGGGTGAGGTGCCGGAGCTACTCATACGGGCGGTCGCCGAGGGTGCGGGGGAGCGCAGCGCGGTCGAGGCCGCGACACGGCGGATCTTCGGCGAGAACAAACCGCTGGAGCTGGTGCTCTTCGACACCGACCGCATCGGCAGCTATGTCTTCGAATCCAGCCGGCCGCCGGTGCTCAAGGGGGCGTCGGTGATTCTGGAGCGGCTCAACCAGCAGATCGCCGGCGACCACGAAGACAAGGTGATTTTCTCCGGCGGTGGAGAAGGGTTGCTGCTGGTACCGGCGGGGCAGGGGAAGGGGCTGTGCGAAGACATCGAGAAGCTCTTCCGGAAGCGGACGGCGGAAGCTCTCAGCGTGACGACCCTCTGCCTACCGGTGGATCCCGCGGAGTTCGTGGCGTCGGAATCGGGGCCGGTCTCCGGCGGCTTGAAGGGCGTCCGGCTCGTCGCTGGTACGGCGGCGGTGCTGGGCCGAGCCCGGGACCAGGTGCGCCGGATCAAGGAACAGGCCTTGCCGGCGAGGAAGGAGATTCCGGGCTCCGCGGTGCGGTGCGAATCCTGCCGGGATCGGGAGGGGACGAAGCCTCTCCCCGTCAAGTCCCGGGGTGATGAGCAAGCACCGGGAGGAGCCGAGGACGGCGCTCTCGTGAAAGGTGAGGCCTTGTGCAGCGCTTGCGCTCTGCGGTGGTCCAAGGGGAGACCCGAGATCAATGGCATCAGCCTCGAGGAATTGGTCGAGACCTACGCATTGGCCCAGGCGAAGAAGGCACCCCCGAGCACGGCCAACGGTGCCTCCCCTCTGCCCCTTGAAGGCAAAGAGCGCTATGTCGGCTTCCTCTACGCCGACGGCAACGCCATGGGCCAGCTCTTCGGAGGGCTCGAATCCCTCGCTCAGCTGCGGTTTCTGAGCCGCGCGGTGGCGCACGTCTTCGGGCGCGTCGAGGGTCGGGTCCGGGAGCTGATGGTGGAAGAGGTAGGGCGGGAAGTTCCCTTCTTGAGCTTGCTGGGCGGCGGTGACGAGACGGTGTTGATTCTGCCGGCGCCGCTGGCGGTGGCCGTTGCGGAGCGGTTGCCGGCTTGGGTGGGCGAAGCCAGCCGAGAGGTGGAAGGGCTGCAAGGGGTTCTCGAGGAGCGAGGCCTCCAGGAGCTCACCGTCGGCAGCGGGCTGGTGATCTGCGAGCACAAATTCCCGGTCAAATATCAGTTCGGCTTGGCCAAGACCCTCCAGAAGAACGCCAAGACGCTCTTCTACGGTGCCGGTTCGCAGACTCCGCCGTCGGCGCTGGACTTCGAGGTAGTCACCGAGGGCTCGCCCATGGGGGAGGCGTTAGAGACCGCGCGGGGGGTCGCCTACCGAACGGACGACGCCAGCTTCTGGCGCACCTGCCGGCCCTACACCGCCGAGCGCTTTTCGCAGCTGGTGCACCAGGTCCGTTCGCTGGCCGAGCAGAAGATGGGGAAGAGCCAGCTCTACGCCCTGCAGCACGGTGCGGCGGAGGGGCGGCTGATCTTCCTCAACTTCCTCCTCTACCAGGTCGCCCGCAATAAGAAGCGCTACGGGCGGTGGCTCGAAGCGCAGAATCCGCCGGTCCTGATGGCGGAGCCCGGTGCCGTCCAGCGCTTCTTCCTGTGGAGCCTGCATCGGGGCGGCGGGGCGGCTCCGGAGACCGGAACCTGGATTCCCGACGCCTTGCAGCTGGCTCCCTTCCTGGGAGCGGAAGTAGGGGATCTCGATCCCTCGAGGGAGGAGGGCTAAGCCATGCCACAGATCGAAGTCACGGTCCTCAGCCATTTGATGATCGCTGGCAACGGCAGCGGGGAGCTCGGTCTCCACGCCGCCACCGCCCGGCGCTTCGAGCAGGGGCGCTGGGTGCCCTGCATTCCCGCCACCGCTCTCCGAGGAGCCGTGCGGATCCGGCTGGAAGCCCTGCTCCGGGGGGTGGGCAAGAGGGCTACCGGACCCTATTACCCGGAGAACGGCGAGGACCCCGCGGACTCCAAGGACGTCGTCTATCGGCTCTTCGGCCATTCCGGCCCCGATGGCTCGCGCACCGGGTCCAAGGCCGGCCAGCTGCGATTCAGCGACGCGATGCCGAGAGATCCCGACGCCGCTGCCGACGCACTGCAGGTGCGTGCCGGGATCGAGGTGGACGACTTCACCGGCAGCGTGTCGAAGGGCAAGCTCTTTTTCCACGAGGTGGTGGAGTCGAGCTCCGAGCCGCTGGTCTTCGAGGCATCGTTGGAAACCGCCCCGGACACGAGCCCGAAGGATCTGGCGGTGCTGAGGGCGGCTCTGGAATCCACCACCGAGATCGGCGGCGGCAGGGCGCGGAGCGGGGGAGAGGTGCAGCTCCGGTGGTTGGAGGGGGATTCTGCTACGGAGCGCGAGACGGCCAGCGTCGTGCGGGGAGCACCGCGAGCCGGCGGAGCGAGGCTGACTCTGACGCTCCTCGAACCCGCGCACTTCGGCGACGGCGGACCGAGAGGCAACTACCACCGCACCCGGGGCTTCATCCCCGGCTCGACGGTGCGCGGAGCGGTCGCCTGGGCTCTCCTGAGGAACGGCGTGGACCCGGATACGCCGGGATTCCAGGCCCTCTTCGTCGATCCATCGACCCGGGCGAGCTTCGGAGACGCTCTGCCGGTGTTGGAGCAAGAGGGCGAGCTCGGGGGAGGCGGGCCGAAGATTCGGCCGGCCACTCTCCGGAAGACGCGCAACGGCGACCGGCGCAACGATCTTCTGGCTCAGGAGCTGGCGCGGCAGCGGCTCAACGAGGTGCTCGAGGTCAGCGGGCGCTACCTCAGCCCGGACTTGCGGTCCCTGCGATCCGATCCCGAGCCGCCGCGGCCCATCGAGGGCTTGCTGTTGAGAACCCGGACCCGCCTGGCCCTCGACCGCTCCACCGGCACCGCCGCCACGGGACGCTTGTTCTCCTTCGAGCAGGTGGAGGCCTGGCTGCCCGAGACCGGAGTCCAGGAGGGCACCGAGTCCCGCCGGACCTCCTTCAGCACCCGGGTCGAAGGGCTGACGGAGGAAACCGCGCAGCTGTTGGCCCAGGTCGTCGAGGCTCCGGTCTACGTCGGCGCCGGCCGCAATCACGGCCAGGGCCGGGTGAGGGTCGAGGTCTGCTTCGAGGGAGAGCCGGAGCCCTCCGCCGAGGATCTCCGGGAGCAGGTGGCTCGGGTCCTCAAGCTCGGAAAGGCCGTCCGGCGGCGGGCTGAAGAGTGGGCCGAGGAGCTCGGTCTCGCAAGAGCCGACCTCGCCTGGGATGAGGACGAGGTGCCCTTGGCCTTGGTGGCCCAATCGACCTTCGTCCGGGAGGAGGGCAAGGATCATCCCCTGGCCTACGTCGACGGGATCTCTCTCTCACCCCATCGGGCACTGCTCCAGCCCGATGCCTTCGGGGGCTACGACGAGAGGCCCGAGAAGCATCGCAAGGGGCAGGAGAGCCCGCTCAAACCCAGGCTGCCGGCGGTCGGCGCCGGCAGCGTGTACGTCTACACCGTGGAACGAAACCAGGTCGCCTCCCTCCTCAGCCGGGTCTTGCCCGCGCTACGGAAGGGCGTCGGCAGGCAGCGCGAAAGCGGCTGCGGCCGGTTCGGCCTGTTCGAGGAGGTCAAGAAATGAAGGTCAAGCTATCGCCGGACTTCAAGGTCTGGATGGTTTGGGAAGCCTCTCAGCTGGCGGACAGGATGGCCGCGACGCAGTCGCAGTCCAGCCGCGGCCCAAACGACGATGAATCAGACGAGGGCCGCGGTGGTGATACCTCACAGCTGCGGAACCTGATCCAGATCACCCAGAAGGAGTCGGAGGTGCCGGTGCTGCGCAACTACATCGAGTACCAGACGGCTAGGGATGCGACCAGGAACTTTTGGGAGCCGGTCTACGAAGACGTCATCAAGGCGCTGGAGGAGATCGCGGAGAAGTGCGAGAGCGAAGCCACCGGTGACGAGGTCGAGCGCCGCCGCTTCGCGCTGCAGAGCTTCTTCGAGTACATGGTTCGCCGCTACGTCTTCCAGACGAAGATCGGGGATAGGGCGACCCAGGGCGCTCGGGGCGGGGGAGGGGGCCTCTCATGACCGGCACCCTGACGACCCCGGTGCGCCACCATGGGATCCTGCACCGCTCGCTTCTCTTTCCTCTGCGCTTGACCTGTGCCACCGGCCTGCACATCGGTGGCGGCAGCCGGCCGGACTTCCTCGACAGCGACCAGCCGGTGATTCGCGACGGATCGGGGCAGCCGATGATCCCCGGCTCGTCCCTTCGCGGGGTCCTGCGGAGCGCCTGTGAGAGCTTGATTGGGGGGCTCGCGCTGGATGACTGGAGTCCTTCGGTGTCGGGGGAGAACGGTTGTAGCGACGAGATGCGGGCGACCTGGAACAAGCTCGGCGTGCTCCATCGGATTTTTGGCACCGACCCCAAGGTGCACCCGGAAGATTTCTACGCCTCCCGGCTGAAGGTCTCGGATCTGCTCTGCAAATCGCAGGATGTCGAGGTCGAGCTCCGGGATGGAGTGGGCATCGACCGGGAAACCCGCACCGCCGCCAACCGGGTCAAATACGACATCGAGGTGGTCCCCGCCGGCACGATCTTCGAGGGCCGGATCCGCTGGGAGAACCCCGACGACTTCGAGATCGGCCTGCTGGCTCAGAGTCTGTGGATGCTCGGCGAAGGAATGATCCAGCTGGGGGGCGGCTCGGCGCGGGGGCTGGGGTGGATGGAAGTGGCGGTCGGTCCGGTGACGGAGTGGACCGCCGAAGAGATCCTCGCCGCCGCCGAGGCCGAAGCGGCCTCCGAGGAATCAGGACCCGACAGCTCCGATTCGGACCCAAGACCGGGTGACAAGTCTGGGGATGCTGCCTCCTGGAGCAGCGTTCAGGCACGGCTGGGCTCCTACCTCGAGGCATTCCGAAGGACCGTAGAAGCGGCACGAGCCGAGCGGAAAGGAGGCTGAGCATGTTTCACCAGCTCCAGAACAGCGTGAAGATCCGATTCCGGCTGGTTCCCGATGGCCCGATCCTGGTTCGGGCGCAGGAGGTCGGCATCGAGCCCACGGTGGCCAGCATCGAATTCCATCGCACCTACCGTGAGGGGGAGAAGACAGTCTTTCTCGCCGGCTCTGGCCTCAAGGGAGTGCTGCGAGCCCATGTCGAGCGCATCCTCCGCTCGGCGGGGAAGACAGCGTGCGACCCCACCCGGGTCAAGGAGAGCCAATCCTGCGGTCACCACACCCGCAAGCTCTCCGAGGTACCGGATGAGGAGGGACCCCATGCCGGCCAATGCGGAGCCTGCTTTACTTTCGGTTCGCTCAAGCTGGCGGGGCGCTTCCGGATTCCCGACGCCTACCCCACGGAGGAGGAGTTCGAGGCCACCAATCAAACCGAGGTGCGGGCCGGCGTCGGTATTGACAGAAAGTCTCAGGGGCCGGCCAGTGGTGTGCTCTACGACACCGAGGTGGTGGTCCAGGGTGCCTTCGATGGTGCGATCATCGGCGAGAACTTCTCGCTCTGGCAGCTCGGAATGGTTCTCCAGGCCCTCAACGATCTCAACTCCGGGATGGTCCAGATCGGCGGCTGCAAGTCCCGGGGCATGGGGACGGTCAAGATCAAGGATCCGGAGCTGATCTTCTCCTCGTTCTTGTCCTCCGGAGGACAGCTCGCGGGAGCTCGCCAGGCAGGTCAGTGGCACTACGGGCTACCGGAAAACGACACCCTCCCGATTCCCGCCGGGGAAGGGGTGACCGAGGAGACTCAAGGCCTGTTCCACCGGGTGCGATTCTCCGGCGCGGCCGTCGACCGACTTCATCGCAGCCTGGTGGAGAAGCCGCTACTGACCTACCTACAGCAGGGAGGGGGGTGAGCTATGGGGAAGGTTGGACTGTATCGGCCCACGGGCGTCCGCCCTCGTCGGACTACGCCCCTGGGGCAGGAGGAGTGGCGTAAAGGCTGTCTCAGCGGCTTTTTGCAGCTCGAGCTAAAGATTCCCAAGTTCCACTATGTGAGTCCCAGCAGCGGTCGTTTCGTCATCGAGAAGCAGGGTTCCCGGAAAGTCTTGGTTCAGGAAGCTCAGCGCATTGCCGGCCGGCCGGTAATCCCTGGCACTGGAATCAAGGGGGCGGTGCGGACGATCTACGAGATCCTCTCGCATTCCTGCAACCCGTTGGCTCGAGGATCTTGCCGGATTCACCCCAGGAAGCCTCTGCACGTCCAGGAGCTTTGCGAGGCCTGTGCTTTGTTTGGAGCCATGGGCTGGCGAGGTAGGGCGTGGTTTTCGGATGCCAAGGAGCACCCACCAGACGCGGTGAACTGTGTGACGAGACGGGTTCCGGTTGCCTGGAAGCCTCGTAGGGAGGAGACGCGAGGTGATTTTCGCTTCTACGATCTCGGGCCAGCCAAGAAACTCGACTTCAGGACGAATCAACTCCAGGATGCGCCCTTACCGACTCTCCGCCAGGTCTTCGACGACGGTGCCTTCAGGGCCAGGCTTTGCTTCCGAGATGTCTCGGAAGTAGAGCTCGGACGTCTCCTCTTCTGCTTGGGCTATGACTTCCGAGAATCGCAGGGTTTTCTACTCCGGCTGGGAGGCCTCCGGTTCCATGGTGAAGGGAGGGTGGAAGTCCAGCCCATCAGGGTGCAGCTTCTGCGCTCCTGGCACTCCTCTGCCCAATTGCCGATTCAGCAAACTCCTGGACTGGCGGAGGACGAGGCGGAAGTAGCTTCCCCGGAGCAGAAGGTGGCGCAAGACGAGGCTCTCGCCGTGAGTCGAGACTGGCAGCAGGCCGCGTTGAAGTCTCCTTGGGCCGAAGTATTCCTCGGCAAGCTGGAGGAATTGAGTCAGCGAATCAGCCGAGAACCGGGAGGGCCGAGATGAGCATGCCGAGGAGCAAGTTGGTGACGCTGGCCGAGGAGCTGACTGAGGATCTTTCGGATCCCAACGAAGAGGTTGCCCGTTCGTCCTTTCATACGGTCACGAAGCCCCTCCGGCACCTGGCGTTCGAGGACCCCAAGCAATTCGCTAGCGCCTTGTCGCTGCTCGAGCAAGATACCGACAATCAGCTGGCTCGAGGCGGCCCCTACCAGCGGGGAGCGCACCTCGCGGCTCAGGTACTGAAGGGCTTCCTCGAGGATCATCGTTTCGAAGGTCCAGAACTGTGCCTGCTTCTTGATTGGGTTGGCAATCGGCTCTACACGCGGGACAACGTCCCCGCGGTCAAGGCGCGGATTCAGCGCTCGAAGCAGGAGAAGGATCGGAGGAGAAGGGAGCAGAGAGAGGCTGAACGTAAGAAGCATATTGAAGCGCCCAAAGATGGGTTTGCTCGGGCTAAAGAGAAGAACAAGGCTGAGTTGCGGAAGCTCTTGGGCGGCTCTGACTAGGCTTAGCCCAAGACGATGCACAGAGCCGGCTCGCACGTAGCGAGCCGGCTTTGCTGTCTCAGAAGCAGCTGCCCAGGTAGCAGCCTTACTCAATACGCCCCATCGCCCTGGAAGAGCACCGACGGCACATAGGTTGAAGAGCCCTGGCCGAAGTGATGCTCGTACATTTGGAGTCTGGGAATGCTCCGGGTCCTCATCCCGAAGAAGAAAGTGAACGCCTGAGGGGCGCTGAGGAAAAGGTGGATGGTGGTCCCGGGCCGGTTGGCCAATTCCTCGTCGAGCCGGTTGATCAGCTCTTGAGCGAGCTGGCTGGCGTGCACCCCGTCTCGGACCGAAGTGGGGCCGACGCCGGTAGTTGGGGTGGCGTCGAGAATGCTGCCGATCTGTGCTGCCGGCCCTTCACCGCGGCTCACATACTCCTGGACCCCGGGCAGAATGCTGCGGGAAAGGCTCACCGCCACCGCCAGATCCGTCTTGTTCTCGTCCACCACCTCGATGGGCAAGTTCCGCTCCCAGACCGGACTCGGGAGGGGGTTGCCTTTTTCGGCATCCCAATCCACGTCGTACTGCTGCACGATCACGTCGCGGCGGCTCTTGACGTCCAGTAGTCTGCCGGTGGCAAGGACGATGGTCAGGTGGGCGGCAAAGTTGATGCGGCTCTTTTGCTCCGGCAGGATGCCTTTGCGCAGCCAGCCCTTGAGACCGGGCAGAATTTCCTCGGTCCAGAGCTCCGGCGCACGGATGGGTCGCCCGTCGAAGAACTCGTCCAGGCGGAGTAGCGCGGCTCCGTATTTGTCGAAGCGTTCGCGACCGTGGTCGTCGAAGCTGACGATGTTGAATTGATACCTCTGCTCCTCGGAGTCGCTGGCCAGGCTCACGATGCGGCCATCCGGAGTCCGCTGGGTGAGCAGGGGGGTGGCCCATTCGAGGGGCCGGCCTTTGCCGCGTCCCATGGCCAGCCGGGCCTCGCCCATGGCCGCGTCCACCGGCATGCCCATGGACAGCGCTCCATAGAAGCTGGAGGTGAAGTCCAG
>JAXHTF010000223.1 GCA_034211275.1 Acidobacteriota bacterium | reverse complement strand
GGCTGAAGATCCACTTCGGCCCCGAAATCCCGCCCTCCGAATACCGCGACCTCGAGCGCCCCGAGCTCGTCCAGCTCGTCCGCGACAGCATCCAGGCATTGCACCCACTGGAAGATTGAGCCGGGAACGCCTGGGCCGCCGGCTCGGGAGTCGAGGAGCGGGCCTGGGAGCGCCGGCTTCCCAGCCGGCCTTCTTACTCAGGAAAAGGCGTCTCGTCCGGCAGGGGGGCGCCCCGCAAGCCGGCGGTTTCGAGGGCGTCGAGGAGTCGCGGCAGTATCTCCAGCACCACCGGCGAGCCCTCGGCGGTGGTGGCGCAGCGGCCGTCGTGGAGGAGCAGGATGTTGCCGGGGTGGAGGTCCTGGACCAGCCGGCGGTAGACGCGGTCCGGGTCCGAATCCATGGTGTCGAAGCCGCGGCGGGTCCAGGCGGCGAGGATCAGCCCGCGGCGGGTGAGGGCGAGGTCGAGGAGAGGGCTGCGGATCCCCGCCGGGGCGCGGAAATAGATCGGGGTTCGGCCGGTGATCTTGGCGACCACTTCCTGGGTGCGGTCGATCTCCCGGCCCAGGCGATGGAGACCGTAGAATCCGAAGGTGTTGGGGTGGCACCAGGTGTGGTTCTCCACCCGATGCCCCTCCGCCACCATGCGGCGGAGAATCTCCGGATGCCGCTGCGCCAGCTCGCCGATGACGAAGAAGGTGGCCTGGAGGCCGCGCTGGGCCAGCAGATCGAGGACCCGCGGGGTGACCTCCGGATCCGGTCCGTCGTCGAAGGTGAGGGCGACGGTGGCGGAGTCCTCCGAGGCCGGGAGCCGCACCAGGGTAGGGCCGAGCCAGGAGCAGCGGGGCAGCATGCCGGCGGTGGCCATGACGGCGTGGTCGGCGACGGCGACCCCCAGAGCCCAGGGCCACAGGCGGGGAGCGGCGAGGACGGTGGCCAAAGCCCCGGCGTGGAGGGCGAGACCGGTGGCGACCAGGGGCGCAGGGCGCCAGGGGCGCGGGGTGGGCGGTGTCGGCATGGTTTTGAGAGATAGAGCTTGGTAGATCGGGTCGGGAATTCCAGACGAAGACCAGCACTGACTGCGATCCAGCGGATCGTACTGGGTAAGACTTGGAAGGCGGTCGGTGCGGGCAGTTGGCAGAACCCCTCACCCCGACCCCTCTCCCAGCCCTCCCAATCCCCCGCCTGGTAGAGGGGCGCCTCCACTCGGCCCTCTAGATTCCAGCGCCCAATCTTGGTTCGGCGATGAGCTTTGAGCTTCCCCCTCTACCGGCAGGTTGGGTGGGCGGTTGGGAGAGGGGGACCGGAGGGGGTGAGGGCTTGGCCCCAACGAAGACTAGAACGCTGAATCTTCTCCCCCCGTCGCGTTGTCCCCCACCGAGCTACTCGATCAAGTCTCCCCATCCGAGGCAAGCTTCAGCTCAGGTCCCGCCTCTCCGATCCGTAGGGTGGGCGCCAGCCCACCATCTCGATTAGTATACTGAGAGGCCCGCGCAGAGGCTCCCGAAACCCAGCTTTGCCGTTCTCAAACCGATCACTCCCGACGCCCCTCCGGCGGGCCGGAGATCTTCGTGCTGTCCCCTTCTGATCAAGACTCCAAAGACTCCGCCGCGGGCCCGCCATCGGCCGCAGAGCGGGATCCAGCCCGGCTGGCGGCGCTGATCCCGGCCTACCAGGCGGAGCGTTGGGTGGAAGCGGTGGCGCGGGGGGCGGCGGAGCAGCTGCCGCGGGTGCTGGTGGTGGACGACGGTTCCACCGACGGCACCGCCGATGCCGCCCGCCGCGGCGGGGCGGAAGTGCTCTCGCTGCCGGAGAACCGAGGCAAGGGAGCGGCCCTGGCGGCGGGCTTCGCTCATCTCTTCGCCGACGACCATCCGGCGGTGCTCACCCTCGACGCCGACGGCCAGCACCTGCCCTCGGAGATTCCCAAGCTGATCCCCGCCTGGCAGCAGGGAGCGGATCTCGTCTTCGGCAGCCGCTCCCACCTCTTCGCCGAAATGAGCGGCCTGCGGCGGGTGAGCAACGGCCTGTCGTCGCGGATCATCTCCTTCGTCTCCGGCGTCAGCCTGGACGACGTGCAGACCGGTTTTCGCATCTACACCCGCCATCTCCTCGAAGCCACTGGCTTCCCCGAGCAGCGCTTCGACGCCGAGAGCGCGGTGGTGGTGCGGGCCGGGCGCCGGGGTTTCCGCCTCGCCTCGGTACCGGTGCAGCTGGGAGGCGCCGACGGCCGGGGCAGCAGCCACTACCGCGCCCTGGTGGACGGTTTGCGCATCGCCTGGGCGGTGACTCGGGCGCGGCTGGAGCGCATGCCATGAGTGGCCTCGGCGACCTCTTCGCCCGCTACCCGGGCCGCTTCCCCGGTCGGACGCTGCTGGCGGCCCTGCTGCTTTGCGCTCTGGCGGTGGTGGCCGGGCGGGGTCTGGGCATCGACGCGGACCTGGTCTCGCTCCTCCCGGAGGGCTCGCCGGCGGCGGAAGACTACCGGGTCTTCTTGGAGCGCTTCGGTGGCTTCGAGAAGGTCTTCATCGTCATCACCGCCCCGGAAGGCGATTCGTTGGACCAGCGCGGCGCCCGAGCCCAGAAGACCGCTCGCCGGCTGGAGGAGCTGCTGGCGGCGAGCCCGGTGGTGGCCAGCGTCCGTTCGGGGTTACAGGCGGAGGACGAAGACTTCATCTTCCGCTACGGCCTGCCCCGGGCCTTGTTGCTGCTGCCGGAGGATCGTTGGCGGGAGGCGGTGGCGGAGCGCGCCGCTCCGGAGGCGGTGGCGGAGCGGGTGGCGCGCATGCGGCGGACTCTGGCCACGCCGGCGGGGAGCTTCGAGGCGCCGCTGCTCAAGGCGGATCCCCTGGGGTTCGCCCAGGATCTGCCGGCGCTGGCCGGCGGTCCCTCGGGATTGCCCATGGATCCCCTCACCTCCACCTTCCTCTCCGACTCCGGCGATGCGTCTTTGGTGATCCTGACGCCGGCGCAGTCGGAGATCGACGCCGCCGGCGGTCGAGCGCTGCTGGCGGAGCTGGAAGCGGCCTTCGAGCAGGTCCGCGGCGAGATCGAGGGGCCGGTGGAGATCCATGCCCTGGGCGGTCCCCTCTACGCCGCTCAGGACGAGGCGCTGCTGCGCACGGATCTCCGCCGTACCCTCACCGGCTCCATCCTGGGCTGTGCCGCGGTGCTGGTGCTGGCCTTCGAGGGCGTTTTGTTGCCCCTGGTCTGCCTGCTGGCGTTGGGATTCGCCCTGGTCTGGACCGGCGGCTTGGTGGCCCTGGTGGTGGGACCGGTGACCGGGGTGAGCGTCGGCTTCGCCTCGGTGATCGTGGGGTTGGGCATCGACTACGGCATCCACGGTGCCACCCGCTTCCGCCAGCAGGTCTTGGGCGGGCAGGAGCGGCGAGGCGCCCTGGCGGAGACCTTTCGTCACGCCGGGCCGGGGATCCTGACCTCGGCGCTGACCACCGCCGGCGCTTTCGGAGTCCTGGCGCTGGCTCATTTCCGGCCCTTGCGGGAGCTGGGAACGGTGGTGGCGGTGGGCATGCTGGCGGTGCTGCTGGCCACCGCCACCGCCGGCGCGGCACTCTTGGTGGTCCTGCCGCCGCCCCGCCGCCGGCCGGGACCGCCGTGGCGCTGGCTGGGGCACTGGGTCCGGTGGTCGACGGCGCTGGGGGAGCGCCATGCTCGCACGGTGCTGGTGGTGGCGGTGGGGCTCACCGCCGTGGCGGCGGTGGGGCTGGGACGGCTGGGATTGGATCCGGACCTCAGCGCTCTGCGGCCCGTCGACCATCCGGCGTTGGAGGGGGAGCGGCTGCTGGTGGACCGCTTCGCCGTCGGCCTCGATACCGCCAACGTGGTGATCCCCGGCGCCACCCGCGGCGAGGCGTTGGAACGGGCGGCGGCGGTGACCGCGTTGATCCGCCGGATGGCGCCGCCGGGGGTGAGCGTGACCTCGCCGGCGGATTGGCTGCCGGGGGAGGAGCGCACCGCCCGTCGCCTCGAGGCTTTGGCCCAGGGACCGGAGGGCGAGCTGCTGGCCCGGGCGGCGGAGCAGGCGCAGGAGGAGCTGCGGGCCGTGGGCCTCAATCCGCGGGCCTTCCGATCCGGTCTCGACGCCCTGGCGGCGATGGCGGCGGGGAGGGATCCGGACGCGCCGCCGGCGGAAGCCTGGCCGGAGTGGCTCGATCAGCTGGTGCGGGAGGATTCCGACGGAGCCTGGGTCGCCCTGTCGCTACGCCTGCCGTCGGGAACCTGGAATCAGGGACCGCCCGCCGAGCTCTTGGAGCCCATGCGCGCCGCGGCTCCGGGGCTGGCCTTCGCCTCGGCGGTGGCCATGGGGCCGGAGCTGCGCAGCCTGGCGGCGAGGGACCTGCGCAATTTGGCGGGGTGGGCGCTGGCGCTGGTGGCTCTGGTGGTGCTCGTCTCCTTCCGCGGGCGGGTCTCTTCCGCCGTCCTCGCCATGGTGCCGGTGAGCCTGGCGTCGGTGTGGACCCTGGGGCTGTGGGCGCTGGCCGGCGGCGCCCTCGATCTGGTGAGCCTGGCGGTGGTGCCGGTGATGTTGGGTATCGGCATCGACGACGGCCTGCACGCGGTCCACGGCTCGCGGGAGGAAGGCCTGACGGCGTCGGTGCGGGGCGCCGGCCGGGCCATGACCTTGACCACCCTCACCACCGTGGTGGGCTTTGGCAGCCTGCTGCTGTCGCGGGTGCCGGGGCTGCGCAACGGTGGTTCCCTGGTGGCTCTGGGAGTCCTCGCCAGCCTGCTGGCGACGCTCCTGCTGCTGCCGGCGCTGGCGGCCTTGCGGAGCCCCCGGCGGAGTGGATGAGCGGTCGGAGCGGTGGTACTGCGAAGGGTTTTCTGCAAAGCTCACTCCCTTGCCATCCCGAGCGGTTGACCGTAGGATGATCGTCTACCCTCGAGCGCGCCTCCGGCCGGTGAGATTCCCGGCGGCGAGGCGATGACGCGGCGGCCACCGGCGCCGAAGGATGCCGTCCTGGCCGAGAGCACCGGCTGGCCGAACGCGCCGCAGGACGAGGACCGAGCCACCATGCAGCCTCTGGAAAACACTTTCTCGACTTCTTCATCGGCGCCGGAGGAGACCTCTTCCGGCCCGCGCGCGGCGCCTCCGAAGCCCGGGGCCCAGCCTCGGGGAGGGCGCTCGGAGCCCCGCTCCTCCGGGGAGCGGGAGCTGCCACCCCACGCTCCCGAGGTGGGTGGCTTCCTGCACAAGGTGCTGGGGCGCTTCTACTTCACCGGCTCGTTCTGGTTCCGTTTCCACCGCTGGGGGGTTTCGGTGCTGCCGGAGTGGGGCCTCTGGGCCTTCACCGTCTTCTTCACCACCGTCTTTTTTCTGCTCCTGGGCCGGATCCGCCGCGCCGTCGCTTCGAATTTGGAGGCGGTGCTGGGGCCTTGCGGCTGGTGGCAGCGACAGAAACGGGTCTACGCCACGCTGTGGAATTTCGCCTGGTGCACTACCGAGCGCTACGAGGAGCTGTCCACGGACAAGCGGGTGCGCACCACCATCGAAGGGCAGGAGTATTTGGATCAATGCCTCGATGGAGATCGGGGCTTGGTGCTGGTGACCGCCCACATCGGCCATTGGGAGTCCGGATCCCGCACTGCGGCGAACAAGCGGCCGCGGCCGGTGCACGTGGTGCGGGAGGACGAGATGGATCCCCAGGCCCAGCGCTTCGTGGCGGAGCTGCTGCGCAGCAAGGCTGCGGCGGGCTACACGGTGCATTTCTCCGAGGAGCCCACCCGGCTAGGGGTGTTGCTGCTGGCGGCGCTGCGCCGCGGCGAGGTGGTGGCGGTGCAGGGAGACCGGCCGCGCACCGGGACCCGCACCCACAAGGGACACCTTTTCGGCCGCGAGATCGAGCTACCCGCGGGCCCGGCGGTGCTCGGCCGTACTGCCGAGGTGCCGCTGCTGCCTGTGTTCATGCTGCGGGAAGGCCGACTGGCGGCGCGGGTGGTGGTGCGGCCGCCCATCGAGGTCTCCCAGACCGGGGATCGCCGCCGCGATCTGGGGAAGGCGGTGGAGCGCGTCGCCGCGGAGGTGGAGGCGGCCATCCGCCGGGCGCCGACCCAATGGTTCTGTTTCCGCGAGCTCTGGCCTCGATCCTGATCCTCCCGGGGAGCTGAGCGGTGGAAGGTTGGCGATGGTGAAGCTCCTGTGGTGGCTGCTCAACGGCGTCGAGGCGGTGGCGCTGGTGGTGTGGAGCGCGTTCTGGATCACCGCCGCTCTGGTGGTGCGGCTGGTCACCGGCTCGGCGGAGATTCCCCTCGCCATGGCCCGGCACATCTGGGCGCCGGGGCTGCTCAACGTCGGCTACATCCGTTTGCGCATCGAGGGGCGGGAGGCCATCGACTTCCGCCGTCCCTATCTCTTCGTCATGAACCACCAAAGTCAGGTGGATATCTGCGTCGCCTTCCGGGCGGTGCCGGTGAATCTGCGCTTCCTGGTCAAGGACGAGCTGCGCAAGGTGCCCTTCCTGGGCTGGTACATCGCCGCCATGGGCATGGTCTTCATCGACCGGCGGGAGCGGCTGCGCTCGCTACGCCAGCTGGAGACGGTGATCGAGCTGCTGCGCACGGGCCACAGCTTTCTCTCCTTTCCCGAGGGATCGCGGAGCCGAGACGGACGCCTGCGGCGCTTCAAGGTGGGAGTCTTCTTGGCGGCCATCGAGGCCGGCGTGCCGGTACTGCCGGTGGCGGTGGACGGCGCCGCCGAGATTCTGCCGCCGGAGACTTTCTCCGTACGGCCGGGCATCATCCGGGTGCGCTTCGGGCAGCCCATCGAGACCGTCGGTCTGGAGCCGGAGGATCGCGCCGGGCTGGCCCGCCGGGCGCGGTCGGAGATCGAGGGGATGCTCGAAGAGCTGCGGGGAAGAAACTGAGTTGAGAAGGCCGGGGCGGAGCCCCTAGCCCGGCTCAGTAGCGGCGGACTCGGTGGTGGGCAGGCTCTCGGTGGAGCCGCCGGAGCGCCAGCGTCCGCCCAGAGCGGAGAGCTCCAGCCGGAGCCACAGCCGCAGCCCTTGGAAGAGCGGTGAGAGGGTCTTGTGGTGCAGACCGAAGGGTTTGTTGGTCAGGCGCCAGCCGATGTTGCGGCGGCCGTAGGTACCGTTGCGGCGGCGTACCCGGGCCAGGCGCAACATCCGCCGGTTGAACAGCCGCAGGATGCGATAGGCGATGCTCGCGGAGCGGTTGGGCAAGCCGAGGATGGGGTTGGCCAGGGCTTCGGGTACGGTGTAGACCGGCGTCACCACCCCCAGATAGTAGAGCGCGGTGTCCACCAAGTAGGTGCAAGCCATGAGCTCGGCGTCGCCCATGAGCTCGTATTTGTTCTCGTAGAGCCCCAGCAGCCAGCGGTCGTAGGAACGGCAGAACTGGGAGTTGTGCTCGGCGATAAGGCGATCCAACCCGTCCTCATCCACCGCGCTCTCCAGGTCGTCGCCGACGATGCGGGCGGTGGCGAAGGCGGAGATGACGGCGTGGTCCAACCCCGGGCTGTAGAAGGGGTCGATGAAGGCGGCGGCGTCCCCCAGCAGGCCCCAACCGCGGTCCATGTAGCGGCGGGAGCGGTAGGGCAGGTGGCTGTAGGCCATGAATTCGCCGTCGATGGGCTGGGCGTCCGCCAGCAGCTCCCGCAGTCCCGGCTGGACCCGCAGGAAGTCGACGTAGCGAGCTTCCACGGGGCCGGATCCGGGGAGCTCCAACAGGCTCTTGTCGTAGACCAGGCCGATGCTAGTGCGGCCGTTGGCGAGGGGAATGACCCAGCACCACCAGCCGTAGCCACAGAAGTGGTTGGTGGCCAGGCGGCGGGCGGCGGCGGTGGGGGGCAGCCCCGGCTTGCCCGGGCGGTCGGTGAGCATCTCCGCGCTGTCCAGGTCCAGCACGCCCTCCCAACGGCCCCACAGGGCGGCCACCGGATGGCGCTCCTCGCGCTCCTTGAGCCCCAGGCGTCGGGCCAGGAAGGTGCGCCGGCCGCTGCCGTCCAGTAGCCAGCGGGTGGTGAGGGTGCGTGGGCCCTCGTCCGTGGCGACCTCCACCGTAGTCACCGGCCAGCCGGTCTCCACCGACTCCACCTTGGCCGGACGCAGCACTTCGCAGCCGGCTTCTTCGGCGAGGTCCAACAGGTGTTCGTCCAGGAGCCCGCGGTCGAGCTGAAAGCTGGGCAGCGGCGGCACCATCGTGGGGCCCACCTCGGACATTTCCCGCAGCTTGCGCTCCGGGCCATCGGTGAACCAATAGCGCAGGCCGTGCTTGGGCAGATGCTCCCGGGAGAGGTGATCATAGAGGCCGAGGTTGCGGTGCAGGAAGCAGCCGGAGACCTCCACCGTCGCTTCTCCTACCTCGCCGACTTTGCGCTCGCCGTGATCCCGCGCTTCCACCAACAGAATGCGGGCTTCCGGCCGCCGTTGCTTGAGCAACAGGGCACAGCTGGCGCTGGAGAAGGCGCCGCCGACGAAGATGGCGTCGTAGCTCGTGCTGTTCCGAGCGTCCGCGGTGGCGGCGTCGGTAGGTGATGCGGAGGTCGATGATGCGTCCATTCGGCTCAGTCTATCCGTCCCGCCCAGACCCGGCAAGCATCGGTCAACTGTCCAGAGCCGTGGGAAAACGGCCTTCAGCCCTCGGCCCTGGTCCCGGTACTGGGGCGCTACCCACCAGGGGGTAGGGCATAGGTACCGAGGACGGCCTCGGCGTAGGTGATGTCGCCGTCCGGGGAGGTCACCACCGCCTCGTAGCGGGCCAGGGAGCCGGCGCCGCCGGCGTGGTGGACCGTCGCGTGAAGGCTTTCTCCGGCGGGGATGGTCGGCTGGTGCAGACGGGCGCCCCGCAGGCTCACCAGATAGCCGATGCGCGGGCCTTCGTCGCTACCCTCCGAAGCCGCCGCGGCGTCCCGCCGCTGCAGGGCCTCGAGCACCGCCGCACTCTGGGCCGCCAGCTCCAGGGCCATGATGGCCGGTGCCCGGCCGTCCACCGCCGTCGGGTTGTCCTCCGGCACCCGGCCGCTGCAGCGGATGCTGCCGTCCCCCCGCTCCACCACCGCTCGCACCAGGCGCATGGGGGAGCGGTGGGGGATCAGCGATTCGATGGCGGGGAAGGAATCTTCGGAGGGTCGGCGGTCGTCGGCATCGGTCACTTTGGGGCTCCTGGCCTCGGCTGTCTAGTTCGGGAGTCTGGTTCGGTGCCTGGGGCACGGTATGGGAGACGGCAGTTTATGGGCGCCGCCGCGGGCCTGTCCAGAATCGACCCCGGCCCGTTTGCTTGTTCCCCAGCGCAACTCCGATACAATCTGAGGGTGAATCCTTCGACAGCTCGATGGCTGGCCGTAACGGCCCTGACGCTTCTGGCTGCGGTTGCTGGCCAGTCCCTTGCCGCTGCCCCGGTGATCTCTTTGGAAGCCGGGGCGGTGACGCCGCTGGCGGGCCGTTGGGATTTCCGCGCCGGTGACGATCTGGGCTGGGCCGAGCCCGGTCTGCCGGAGGTCGGCTGGGGCGAGGTTTCAGTACCGGGTCCCCTCGGCCGCCAGGGGTATCCGGATCTTTCCTTCGGCTGGTATCGAGTCCAGCTGGAGCTGCCGCCGGAGACGGCGGAAGGGCTCCCCGAGTCCGAAACTCGCCAGATCCGCGAGACTCGCTGGGCCATCCGCTTGGGGGATGTGAGCTCCGCCTACGAGCTCTACGTTGGAGGAGAGCTGGTGGGTGGGGGCGGGAGCTTGCTGCCGGAGGCGGTTCCGGACCCGAACCACCATCGCATCTTCGCCGTTCCGGCGTCGGCCTTCGGAGTCGACGGACGGGCGTTGGTGGCGCTGCGCATCTGGCGTTCGCCGACGGCGCCGAGGATTGCCGGCGGAGTGCACTTCGGTCCACTGGAGGCCGGTCCTCTGGATCAGCTTCGGGACCGTGCCTATCGGTCCCTGCTGCCGGATCTGTTGGTGGCGGCGATCCTCGCCTTCATGGCTCTCTTCGTGCTCTTCGGTTCCCTGGCCCGGGAGCATATGCGCGGCTTCTTCTGGCTGTCGCCGGCCCTGGCGGCGGCGGCGCTGTCGGTCTTCCTGCGCTCTCAGGGACGGTTCCTCACCGACCTCGACCCCGGTCTGCTGCTCCACGGCTGGATGGTCGCCGCCTGTCTGATCCCCGTCTTCGGGATGCAATTCCTCTGGCGCATCCTGGAGCGCGATCTGCATTGGGTGGAGCGCATCTACCAGGGGACCCACGGCCTGGCGGCGGTGGCGGTGGCGGTGGTGCCGATTCCCCTGGCACTGCAGATTTTCGCCGGCTGGCAGCTGTGGTTGGGCGTCTTGGTGGGG
>JAXHTF010000222.1 GCA_034211275.1 Acidobacteriota bacterium | reverse complement strand
CTTGGCGCGGATGGAGAAGCCTTCCGCCATGCGCCAACGCACGATGGTCTGGAACAGGCGCTCGCCGGTGTCGGCGCGGGAGCTGACGATCTTGAAGCGCTTGTTCTCCGCCAGGGTGATGGAGTTGGGATTGAAGCGGAAGCGCACGCGGTAGAAGTCCTCCCCATCCGGCGTCTCGTCGGTGAGGAAGGCGCGGTCGTTGCTGGCATCCAGACCGATCTCCAACCCCGTCTCGCCGCGGTCGGCGGCGGCGGCGTTGTAGCTGGTGGTACCGCCCAGGAGGGTTTCGTTATCCCACAGGGAAGCGTCACCGGTCTCCAGATTGTCGAAGAAGATCAGATCGTCTGCGGGCAGCGTCCACACTTCGCGGTCTCCGCCGGAGTCGACGGCGCTGAAGTAGAGCAGCGAGCCGGCCACCGCGAAATCTTCCGGAGAGGAGGAGGCTGCCCCCGGATTCAGATCGAGAACCGGGCCGGTACCCAAGGCGGTGCCGTCGGTGGCCCACGGCTCGAGCCCCTCCGCCGAGCTCCAGCCGGCGAAGTAGAAGCGGCCGTCGAACTCCACGGCAGGCTGGCGCGGGATGTTGTTGGCGGCGAGCTGCTCAAAGGTGTAGACCGGCACAGTGCCCCCCGGGGTGCCGTCCGTGGACCACAGCTGACTGTCGGCCCCGTCGTAGGCGATGAACCACATCTTGCCGTCGTATTCACCGAGCAGACGCGGCACAAAGCCTCCCGCCGACGGGTTGACGTCGATGAGCATCTGGGTCCCCGCGGGGGTGCCGTCGGTCACCCACGGCTCGTAACCGTGGACGGAGTCGTCAATGACGAAGAAGACTTTCCCCACCGCCTCGGTGAAGTCGAGACCCCCGGGAAGGGTGGTGAAGAAGGGGTAGATGTTCCCGAGCATGACGGTACCCGCCGCGGTGCCGTCGGTCACCCAAGGCTCGCGGCCGAAGGGGTGAACGCTGGCGTGGAAGAAGACCTTGCCCAAAGCAGGGAACATATCCTCGGGTTGCGAACCGAACATGCCAGGCTCGAGGTCGGCGACGAGGGAGGTCCCCGCCGGCGTCCCGTCGCTGATCCACAGCTCCGGACCCTCGTCATCGCTGTAGGCTGAAAAGACCGCCGAGGAGCCGAGGGGAGCGAAATCCAAAGGATTCGAGCCTAGGTTCCCGGAACGAATGTCGAGCAGCAGGTTGGTGCCGGCGGGGGTGCCGTTGCTCACCCAGGGCTCGCGGCCGTCGGGGAATTTGTTGAGGTTGAAGAAGAGCTCGCCGCCTACGTAAATCATGTCCTCGAGGGCTCCGCCGGCCATGTCGGTGACCCGCACCGTACCGTCCAGGGTCCCGTCAGCGCGGTAAAGCTCCGTGCCGCCGCCGACGCGCCGCGCGGCGATGTAGACGAAGGGACCGACGGGCACCAGGTTCTCCGGCATCGTGGAGTCGTTAAAGTCCCCCAGCCCACCGGCGAGCAGCCGCGTCCCGGCCTCGGTGCCGTCGGTGACGAAGAAGCCGATCTTGGTGGACGAGTCGACGGCTCGGAAGAACATGTCGTCCCCCCGCGGCGTGAAGTCCCGGGGATCGACCACGACCGGCGAGCCGAGAAGCTCTTCTCCGCCGGCAACTACCGCCTCGACCACCGCCGTGGGATCGAACGAAGCCGAGACGTTCGCCGTGAGCCCCTGATTGTCGATCGAGTATGGCTGCGCGACAGCCTGCGGTCCCGGAAGCATCAGCCAAGCCACTGCGCAAAGCAGCGCGAGGGCGGTCACGGCCCTGCCAGATAGAGCGCTGCCATAGGTTCCAAATCCAAAATGCATTTCATCTCCTTCCCGGTCGTACCGGCTGAGAGGTAATGGCCCAAGAGTTCAGGATAAACCTGCCCTCAGTCTAACCGAAAGCGATTTTGGATGATTGGGCTTTGTGATCGATGCAAAGAGGCAAAACCTCAAATCCGGTACGATCTCTCGGACGATCGTGCGCGGACTTCTCGAGCGCCGGCCAGGAGCTTCTTACTGGAGCTTGTCGAGCTCCGCCACCACCGCATCGGCGCTGCTGGCGCGCACCTCGGGACCGGTCTCGACCCCCAGGTAGAGCACCTTGCCATCGTCGACGATGGCAGCGTAGCGCCGCGAGCGCTCGCCCATCTTGAAGGCGCTAGCGTCCATCTCCAGGCCCAGGGCGCGGGTGAAGTCGCCGTTGCCGTCCGCCAGCATGAGGATGCGGTCACCGACTTCGGTGGCCTTGCCCCAGGCGTCCATGACAAAGGTGTCGTTCACCGCGACGCACACGATGGAGTCGACACCGCGGCTGCGAATCGCTTCCGCCTGTTCGAGAAAGCCGGGAAGGTGGCGGTCGTTGCAGGTGGGGGTGAAGGCGCCGGGCACGGCGAAGAGGACTACCTTCTTGCCGGTGAAGATAGCCTCGGTGCTCAGAGTGCTGGGACCGTCGGGGGTCATGACGCCGAGCTCGGCGGCGGGGATGGATTCTCCGATTTGAATGGTCATGTCGAGACCTCCTTGAAAGCGCAAGAACGAGAAATCTGGATGATCCGCAGGAACGGCGCCGCGGGCGACCAGCGGTGCCCGCCCTTGGACAACGACACGCTATCCCTGCAGGGTGGAACTATTTCGACTTTTTGGCGGCGGTTTTGCGACTGGTGGTCTTTTTCTTCGCAGCCTTCTTCTTCGTACCGCCCTTTTTGCCCGCAGCCTTCTTGGCTCCACCCCGGCGCCGCTTGGGGGCCTTGCCCCGCTCCGCCAGGATGCGCTCCGCTTCCTCCCGGGTCAGGGCCTGAGGATCGGCACCCTTGGACAGCGAGGCGTTGAGCTCGCCGTTGGTGATGTACGGACCGTAGCGGCCGTCGAGGAGCTGAATGGTGTTGCCGGCGTCGTCCTTGCCGAAGTCTTGGAGCACCGTGCGGGTGGCCCGCCGGCCGCGGGTCTTGGGCTGGGCCAGGAGCTCCAGGGCGCGCTCGAGAGTCACCGCGTAGACGTCGTCGTTCTCGGTCAGCGAGCGGGTGTCGTCCCCGCGCTTGATGAACGGACCGTAACGACCGGAGGCGGCGACCACCTCCACGCCGTCGGGATCCTCCCCCAGAGTGCGGGGCAGGGACAGCCATTTGAGCGCCGCCTTCAGCGTTACCTCCTCCGGGCTCACGCCCTTGGGCAGAGAGGCGCGCTTGGGCTTGGGCTGCTTGGAGCCGCGCTCCGGCGTCTCCCCCAGCTGCACGTAGGGCCCGAAGCGGCCGGAAGCCAGGTACACGGGCTTGCCGGTGTCCGGATCCTCGCCCAGGGATTGGGCCCCCTTCTTGGACTGCTCGAGCATCTCCACGGCCTTCTCGATGGTCAGGTCCGCCGGCGCCAGGTCGTCCGGCAGCGAGGCGGAGACGCGCTCGCCGTCCTTGGACTCGGTCTGCAGATAGGGGCCGAAGCGGCCGACCTTGACCACCACCGCATTGCCGGTCCCGGGGTGGCTGCCGATCTCCACCGCGGGGTAGTCGATCTCCGGCTGCTCGCGGGCGATCTGCCCTTCGAGGCCTGGCTGCTCCGGGCCGTCGCCGAAGTAGAACTGTTGGAGGTGAGCCTTCCAATCGAGGCTGCCGCCGGCGATGTCGTCCAGCTGCTGCTCCATGCGCGCCGTGAAGTCGGTGTCGACATAGTCGGCGAAGTGGGACTCCAGCAGCTTGGTGACGGCGAAGGCGGTGAAGGTGGGCACCAACGCATTGCTCTTCTTCACCACGTAGCCGCGGTTCTGGATGGTGTCCATGATGGTGGCGTAGGTGGACGGCCGGCCGATGCCCTCGGCCTCCAGCTTCTTGACCAGGCTGGCCTCGGTGTAGCGCGCCGGCGGCTGGGTCTCGTGGCCCTTGGGCTCCACCGAGCGGGGATTGCAGCGATCGCCGCGGTCGAGCTCCGGCAGCACCACCTCGCGGTCGGCGATCTCCGCCGCCGGGTCGTCAGAGCCTTCGACGTAGGCGCGCAGAAAACCGGGGAATTGCACCGCCATGCCGGTGGCGGTGAACAGGCCGTCGCCGTCGGCGCCGGCGGCGGTGATCTCCACCGAAGTGCGCAGCAGCCGGGCGTCGGCCATCTGGCTCGCCAGGGTGCGCTTCCAGATCAGCTCGTAGAGACGCTGCTCGTCGCGATTCAGGTAGCGGCTGACCTGTTCCGGCGAGCGCGAGAGCTCGGTGGGGCGAATGGCCTCGTGAGCCTCCTGAGCGCCCTTGGCCTTGGTGGCGTAACGCCGGGGGCCGTCGGTGTATTGGTCACCGTAGCGATCCTTGATCACCCCCACGGCATCCTTCAAAGCTTTCTCCGACAGAGTGGTGGAGTCGGTCCGCATGTAGGTAATGAGACCCACCCGGTCACCGCCGGTGTCGATGCCCTCGTACAGCCGCTGGGCCACCCGCATGGTGTGGCGGGCGGAAAAGCGCAGCTTGCGGTTGGCCTCCTGCTGCAGCGACGAGGTGGTGAAGGGCGGCGCCGGGCGGCGCTTCTGGGGCTTCTTCTCCACCGAGGTGACGGTAAACGGGGTCTCCCAGCCGTCGATGAGCGCCTGGGCCTCTTCCTCGGTGCGGATCCACAGCCCCCGGGCGCCTTTCTTGAGCTCACCGGTGTCGGGGTCGAAGTCCTGGCCGCTGGCGACCTTCTGGCCGTCCACCTTGGACAGCCGGGCGGTGTAGTGCACGGCATCCTTGACGAATTCCGCCTCGACGTCCCAATAGGTCGCCGAGCGGAAGCTCTGGCGCTCGCGCTCCCGCAGCACGCACAGGCGCACCGCCACGCTCTGGACGCGGCCGGCGGACAGGCCCGTGCGCACCTTCTTCCACAGCACCGGCGACAGCTGGTAGCCGTAGAGGCGGTCCACGATGCGGCGGCTCTCCTGCGCCCGCACCAGGTTCTCGTCGATCTCCCGGGGCTTGGCGAGGGCCGCCTTGATGGCGTCGTCGGTGATCTCGTGGAAGGCGATGCGGCGCACCGGCACCTTGGGCTTGAGCACCTCCACCACGTGCCAGCTGATGCTCTCGCCCTCGCGGTCTTCATCTGTAGCCAGCAGCAGCTCGTCGGCTCCCTTGAGAGCCTGGCGCAGGCGGGTGATGTATTTCTTCTTGTCCTGGGGTACGACGTAGAGAGGCGCGAAGTCCTCTCCCACGTTGACCCCCAGCCGCGCCCAGGATTCCTTCTTGACCTTCTCGGGAATCTGATCGGCACTCTCCGGAAGATCCCGCACGTGACCGTAGCTGGCCTCCACGGAGTAGTCCTTGCCGAGGATTCGAGAGATGGTCTTCGCCTTCGCCGGCGATTCCACGATGACCAATGACGTCATAAATACCTACCCTGCCCTATCGAGCCGATCCTGAGAACCCTTGGATAAGACCGCCGGACCGGCGGGTCTGCCGAACCCTGAAATCCACCGAGGAAACGGGCCCGAGCCGTGCTGCGTTTCGGAAGAAGCCACCCGATGAACCGCCCCAAGGAAGGGACCCTGGGAACGAGATGGGAAGCCGGGATGGCGCTGGCTTCGGCCGCTGGCGCCGAAATCTTCGGCGCCAAGAGACCATACAGCATGGTCAAAAAGCCCGCCTCCGTCAACTACAGGTACACCGAGGCCGTGTCCTGGGTTGCATCCGCTCAGGCCTCGGCACAGGTAGCGCCAAGATCTCAGGAGAGCTAGTCTCAAGCTTGTACGCAGCCTCGACGGCGAGGCTGAGAACCCAAATAGAGGAGACTTCGATGATTCAAGAGGGCGACCAGTTTCCCCCCTTCCAACTTCCCGACGAGAACGGCAAAGAGCGCTCCCTGAAGGATTTGACCGGTGACACCGGCCTGGTGCTCTACGTCTATCCCAAGGACAACACTCCGGGTTGCACCGTCGAGGCCCAGGATTTCCGCGACCAGCTGGAGACTTTCCGGCAGCACGGCTACGCGGTGGCGGGTATCTCCAAGGATTCCGCCAAATCCCACTGCAATTTCATCGACAAATACGACCTGACCTTCCCCCTGCTCACCGACGCCGACGCCGAGCTGCTGAGCCAGATCGGCGCCTTCGGGGAGAAGAAGAACTACGGCCGGGTCTACCAGGGCATCATCCGCAGCACCTTCCTGGTCGCCGCCGACGGCACCCTGCAGAAGGCCTACCGCAACGTCCGCGCCAAGGGCCACGTGGAGCGGGTACTGCGGGACCTGGAGGGCTGAGGCTGGTGAGCGATTCCGTCCAGGAACCCTCGAATTCTGTCGAAGAACACCGCGCCGCCGCCAGCGGACGCATCGTCCGCTGCGCGGTGCTCACGGTGAGCGACACCCGCACCGAGGAGACCGACGAGGGCGGCGCGTCGATTCGCCAGGCGCTCCAGGACGCCGGTCATCGGGTGGTGGCTTCCGACCTAGTGCCCGACGATCCTGCCCGCATCCGCCCGTGCCTCGAAGCCTGGCTCGCGCAGCCGGAGCTCGAAGCCATCGTCCTCACCGGTGGCACCGGCGTCTCGCGGCGGGACGTGACGGTGGAGGTGGTGGAAGGTCTCGTGGATCAGCCCCTGCCGGGCTTCGGAGAGCTCTTCCGCATGCTCAGCTGGCAACAGGTGGGCAGCGCCGCCCTACTGAGCCGCGCCACCGCCGGCCTCGCCGGCGACACCTTCCTCTTCGCTTTGCCGGGGTCGGTGAAGGCGGTGCGGTTGGCGATGGAGGAGCTGATTCTGCCGGAGCTGCGGCATTTGGTGGAGCAGCGACGGGGGTAGGGGTCAGCGCAATCGATACGTGCGGCGGTAGCCGTGGGTGGTGTTGCTCAGGGTGACCTGGAGCACGCCGTGGGCGTCGCAGGCGTATTGTTCCTCGATCATCAGATCGTCGGGCAGATCCAGGGGCTCGATGGAGAGATTCCGGAGATTCTGGACCTCCCGCAGGCGGGGATCGAAGGGGAAGTGAATCTCCGCCCAGGGGGTCAGGCCGCCCCGGGGCTGGCCGTGGTCGTCGAGCTCGGTGCACTCGAGATAGCGGAAATGACCGATGGTGTGCACCGGGCGATAGCGGCGCTTGAAGACCAGCGCCGGCTCGTCGGCGGCGGGGAGCGGCGCGCCCTTGGGGAAGATGGCGTCGAAGGCCACCTCGCGGCCGTCCCGGGCCTCGCGCCAGACGCCGAAATGGCGGCCGAAGCGCTCCCGTAGCGTGTAGTCCGTGGCGCCGTCGGCGGTGATGGCGAGGCCGATGGCGGTGGCGAAGCGGGCGTGGGGGGAGCGGCGCACCCGGTGGCCCCAGAACTCCCGCAGCCGGCGCCCCACCAGCGGCAGGTCGCTGGCGCCGCCCACCAGGTAGACCCCGGCGAGCTGATCCCAGGAGGTCCCTCCGGCTTCTTCGCCGCGGGCCACCGCCGATTCCACCGCCTGCACCGTGCGCTCCATCAGCGGCGCGCAGCGTTCCTCCAGCGCCTCCACCGACACCGTCACCTCGCCGGCCCCCGGCAGCGCCGGTTCCAACTCCACCATCACCTTGCGGGTGTTGGGGTGCAGGCCCTCCTTGCGCTCCCGGCACTCCTCCAAGAGCACCAGCCGCTGCGCCGGGGTGAGCTCCTCCGGCTCCGGCTGCTGGGCTTCCTCCAGGGCCAGGCGCAGCAGCTGGTCGTCGAAGTCGTCGCCGCCGAGGCGGGGTACGCCCTCGTTGGCGAGGATCTCGTGGTGGCGGCCAGCGATGCGGATGATGGAGGCGTCGAAGGTGCCGCCGCCGAAGTCGTAGACCAGCAGATGCTCCTTGCGCCGCCGGCCGCTCTTGGTGGTGTGCCGGTGGCCGTATTCGATGCCCGCGGCGGAGGGCTCGTTGATCATCCCCAGCACCTCGAAGCCGGCCTGGCGGAAGGCTTCCAGGGTGACGAAGCGTTGGCCGCTGGCGGCGTTGGCGGGCACCGCGATCATCGCCTCCAGAGTCTCGTCCTCGTCCGCCCCCAGATTCGAGCCGAAGAGCAGATCCCGGCGCAGGCAGTCGAGGTAGCGGCCGAGAAGGTGGATGACGTGCCAGCGGCGGCCGCCCACCTCGAGCATGGTCTCGGGGCCGGCGTCCACCAGCAGTCGCTTGAGGGAGCGCAGGACCGTCCAGCCGCCATGGAAGCGCAGCGCCGCCGCCGACCAGCCGGCCTCCACCTGGTCCCCCCGCACCGCCAGCAGCGACGGATACCAGGGCTGCTCCCCGTCCCCGCCGGTGTCGAAGCTCACCACCGGGTAATTGCCCCGATCCACCGCTGACACCACGGTGCGCGTCGTGCCGAAATCGATCCCCAAACGCATCTTCGTCTCCTCCCGAGCCTTCCCGCAGATCCAAGAGCGGCCCGGCGAGTCATTGTACCGATGCGGAAGCCTTCCTCGGCCCCGGGACACCCCTGCGGCAAAACAGTCTTGTTGTAAAACGCTTTTGTTGCGCGCCGCGGAAGGACACGACGAGGGTCGCCGGCAAGGTCGGAGTCCCGATCAAAGGAGACGGCTGATTTGATCGAGAAAAAGAGCGATCCTTCAGCAGTTGGCCTGGGAGGGCTAACAGCCCACCTGCTTCGGTAACGCTCGCGATAAGATCTCGCCTCGATGATCGGAAGACCGAGGGCTACAGGGGGAAAATCATGGTGTTGACCAAAGCGAAGCGGTTGCTTTCGCCATTCCAATCCTTTGTTCGCAGCGAGAGTGCGAGCGGCATCCTGCTGGTGATCACGGCAGCGGTCGCCTTCGCCTGGGCCAATTCCCCCTGGCACGAGGCCTACGAGCATCTGAAGGAGCTGTCGGTGAGCGTGGGTTTTGGGGATTGGGGACTGGACAAGCACCTGATCCACTGGGTCAACGACGGCCTGATGGCCCTCTTCTTCCTCTTCGTGGGCCTGGAGATCAAGCGCGAGCTGCTGGTGGGCGAGCTGAGCAACCGGCGCGCGGCGGCGCTGCCCATCGCGGCGGCCCTCGGCGGCATCGTGGTGCCGGCGATGATCTATGCGGCGGTCAATTGGGGCGGTGCGGGCATCGGCGGCTGGGGCATTCCCATGGCCACGGACATCGCCTTCGCTCTGGGCATCATGAGCCTGCTGGGGGATCGGGTGCCTATCGCCCTCAAGGTCTTTCTCACCGCCCTGGCCATCGTCGACGATCTGGCGGCGGTACTGGTCATCGCGGTCTTCTACACCGAAGGGATGCTGTGGAGCTATCTGCTCATCTCCCTCGGTTTGTGGGCTGCCGCCCTGGTCTACGCCCGCCTCGGTGGCCACCAGCTGCGGGTCTTCGCGATCCTGGGCATCGTGATGTGGTATTTCATGCTCAAATCCGGTGTCCACGCCACGGTAGCCGGCGTGCTGCTGGCCATGGCCATCCCCATGCGTCGCCAGATGACGCCCCAGCAGGTCAAGGAGAGCCTGGCCGAGCTCTTCCTGAAGAAGGATTTCGAGCACGAGGAAGTGGAGATGGAGCACCTGGAGGGCCTGGTGCAGAAAGCCCAGAGCCCGCTCCACGAGCTGGAGCACGACATGGCACCGCTGGTGGCCTATGTGATCATGCCCGTCTTCGCTCTCTTCAACGCCGGCTTCACCCTCTCGGCGGACGCCTCCCTGGCCGCGCCCATCTCCCTCGGTGCCTTCCTCGGCCTGCTGCTGGGCAAGCCCATCGGGGTCGCCGGCGCCGCCTGGCTGGCGGTGCGCACGGGAGCCGGCGCGCTCCCCAGCCGGGTCTCCTTCCGCGGCATCCTCGGCGCTGGATTCTTGGCGGGCATCGGCTTCACCATGTCCCTATTCATCGCCGCCCTGGGCTTCGGCGGCGGCGCCGAGTTGGACCAGGCGAAGCTCGGTGTGCTGGCCGCTTCGGTGGTTTCGGCGTTCTTGGGCCTGGCGGTGCTGACCTGGGCCTATCCGAAGAAGGCCCCGTAAGAAACCCAGTAAGTCTCGTTCCCTCGCTCCAGCGTGGGAACCCGGGGAGACGCTCCAGCGTCATGGGCGGGGGGGCTTGTCAGGAAGAGCTATACACCGCCGCGAACGGATCCTCCCCCGCCTCTTTCTCCACCCGCCCGTTGGCCGCCAGCCCTTCGAGGAGGTGGAAAACGGTCTCCACGGCGTCGGGCTCGCCCAAAGCGGTGGCGATTTGCTCCGCAGTTTGGGGGGCGGTGGCGGTCTCCAGGCGATGCACCACCTGCTGCTGAAGCGCCAATACCCCTGCCGCGGCACGTTTCCCCGCTTCCACCCCGGGCTGGTGGTAGGCGTTGATGCCCACCAGCGAAGCGTAGAAGCCTACGGCGCGTTCGTAGAGAGCGATAAGGATGCCCAAAGTGCGGGCGTCGAGACGGTCGACGGTGACGGTCATGGATTGCCGGCCACCCTCCCGCAGCGCCTCACGGGTACCCAGGAG
>JAXHTF010000221.1 GCA_034211275.1 Acidobacteriota bacterium | reverse complement strand
CCGCATCGCAGTGGTGGTGGAAGACCTGGGCACCGGCCGCTGGGGAGCTCGGCGGTTGGAGGTTTCGGGGCTCTGAGCTGCAGCTGGACCGTCTCAGTAGTGGGCTGGCGCAGTGGTGGGCTGGCGCCCACCCTACTCGCGGAGATGCCGCATTGGGCCGTAGGGTGGGCGCCAGCCCACCATGTTGCGAACTCGCACTAGCCGGACTTACCCCGTTCGGACTGACGAGAGAAACCGGCGCGCTCTTGCCCGTTGGAGCCAGACCCTCACCCCCTCTTGTCCCCCTCTCCCAGCCACCCTCCCAACCTGCCGGTAGAGGGGGAAGCTCGAAGCTCACCGTTGAGCGAAAATTCAGCGGTGAAATCCAGGGGAACGGGTGGGGGCGCCCCTCTACCGGGCGGGGGATCGGGAGGGCTGGGAGAGGGGTCGGGGGTGAGGGATTGCTCAAACTCCTCGCACCGGATGTGTCCTACCTTCACCCTGTTTCGATCCGCCACCTTCGATCCGCCAGCTCCGAGAGGAGGTCGCCACGAGCTAGGAGCCTTCCCTCCGCAACCGCTCCGCGGTCTCCTGGATCAACCGCCAGGCGTCCTGGACGAACTCCTCGGTGGTGCGCAGATTGCCGATGGCCAGGCGCAGGACGTAGCGGTCCCGCAGCACCGTGTGGGAGAGGAAGATGGTGCCGTCGGCGTTGATGGCCTCCATCAGACGGCGGTTGAAGCGGTCCTGGGCTTCCCCGTCCTCATCAGGGCCGTCTGCGCCGTCCAAGGCGCGAAAACACACCAGACTGAAAGGCACCGGCGCCGAGACTTCGAAGTGCGGATCGGCGTCGATGCGCTCCGCCAGCTCCCGAGCCCAACGACAATGCTCGCGGATGCGCCGGCGCAGGCCCTCGACCCCGAAGCTGCGGAAAACCATCCACATCTTGAGCGCCCGGAAGCGGCGGCCCAGCTGCGGACCGAAATCCATCAGATTGGTGACGCCGGTGTCGCCGGTCTTGAGGTACTCCGGCACCAGCGAGAACGCCTCCTTGAGCTCTTCCTCGTCGCGCAGCCAGAGCACCGAGCAATCGACGGGCACGAAGAGCCATTTGTGCGGATTGATCACGATGGAGTCCGCCCCCTCCATGCCGCGCATCAGCTCCCGGTACTCGGGGCAGATGCCGGCGCTGCCGCCGTAGGCACCGTCGACGTGCAGCCACAGATCTTCCCGGCGGCAAATCTCGAGGATCGGCTCCAGAGGGTCGATGCTGGTGGTGGAGGTCGTGCCGACGGTGGCCACCACCGCAATCGGCAGCCGGCCGGCGGCGCGATCCTCCGCCACCGCCGCCGCCAGCGCCGCCGGGTCCAGGCGGAAGTCCTCGTCGCTAGCCACCCGCCGCACCCCGTCGAGCCCCAGGCCGAGGGTGATGGCCGCCTTGTCCACCGACGAGTGGGCCTGATCGCTGGTGTAGACGCTCATCGGCGGAGCCCCGAAGAGCCCGTGCTGGCGCACGTCGTGACGAGGCCGGTCTTTCAGCTGAAGAGCCTGCCGGTGGCGGGCCGCCGCCAGGGCCAGGAGCGTGCTACTGGAGGCGGTGTCGTTGATATGCCCCTGGAAGATCTCCGGCAGGTCGAGCATCTGGCGCAGCCAGTCGCACACCAGGCGCTCGAGCTCCACCGCCGCCGGCGAGGTGCGCCAGAGCATGGCGTTGACGTTGAGGGTGGCCGCCAGGGTCTCCCCGACGATGCCCGGCCCGGAGCCGGTGATGGAGAAATAGGCCATGAATCCGGGATGGTTCCAATGGGTCATGGCGGGCTCGATGAGCCGCTGGTAGTCGTCGAGGATGCGCTCCATGGGCTCGCCCTCGGCGGGCGGTGCCGCCGGCAGGGAGGCCGTGACCTCGCCGGGCTGGACCCGCGGCAGCACCGGATACTCCGCCACCCCGTCCAGATAGTCCGCCGCCAGGTCCGCGGCGCGATGCAGCGCGGCACGGAATTCGTCGTTGGGTAGGTCGTTGGACATCGCTTTCTCCTGGACACTCTCTCGCTTTCGAAGACCTCAGAACGACGAAGGCGGTGAACCCGCACCCGAGCCCACCGCCTTGGTCAGGAAACCCGAAGATGGGTGGTCTTATTGCACCCGCTCCAGCTCCTCGTCCACGATGGCGGCGATGGCCTCGTAGGGCTGGGCACCGCTGAGGAAGCGGCCGTTGATGAACATGGCCGGGGTCCCCTGGACGCCGGCGACCACGCCCGCCTGCATATCCGCCTGCACCTGCTCGGCATACTGATCGGAGTCGAGGCACTCGTTGAAGGCGCCGGTGTCGAGACCCAACCGCTCCGCCTTCTCCTTGAGATTCTGCACCGCCAGCTGCTGCTGCTCCTCGAACATCAGATCGTGCATCTGCCAGAACTTGTCCTGGTCGGCGGCGCAAAGAGAGGCCTCGGCGGCCTTCTGAGCGTTCTGGTGGAAGTTGAGAGGGAAGTGGCGGAAGACGATGCGCACCTTGTCGCCATACTCATCGACCACCTTGTCCAGGGCCGGCACCACCCGCGAGCAATACGGGCACTCGAAGTCGGAGAATTCGACGATGGTCACCGGGGCGTCCGCCGGGCCCTTGGCCGGCGCGCCTTCCGCCGCCACGTCCACCCGGAAGGGACCGAGCTTGTACTCCACGGCGTTGTCCGCCTCCAACGAGGCGTAGAACTCGGCGCGGGCCTCATCCGCCCGCTGCTGCTGCAGGTACTCGCGGATCCGCGGCTCCACCTGCTCCTTGGGCTGGGGGATGCGGCTGCGGTTCTGGTTGTAGAAGGCGTCGATCTCCTGAGCGGTCACTTCCGCCACTTTGGCATTCACCTCGGTCTCGAGGAGCTCTTCTTCGCTCACTCCCTGGGCCGCGGCGGCCTCCGCCACCAGCCGATCCCGCACCAGCTGCTGCACCACGCTCTCGTAGACCTGGTGCTTGCTGCGCTTGTAGTTGGCCTCGCATTGGAGCTTCTGAATCTCGGCCTGGTCGAGCTGGTCCTTGGCTTCCGTCTGGACCTCGCCGCGGGTGATCTCCTCTTCCCCCACCACCGCCAGCACGTCGCCGGGATCGCCGTCCGTAGCGGCATTAGCGCCGGCGGATGAAGCCGTGCGGGCCGGGGCCGCGGTGCTCGAACCAGCGTCGGAGGCCGAGTCGGAAGCGCCGCAGGCAGGCAGGATGAGTAAGGCGAAGCCGAGCAACCCGAGGGCGGGCATCAACGCCAGCCGCCGGGCGGAAGTCAGTCGGTGGGGGAAGGTCATGGTCATCTCTCCTTGGTGACTTGTGGACAAGATCGTCTGGACAAGGTCGTCGAATCGAATTGGCCCGTTCTGCTAGTGCTGCTTCTTCGTGCAAACCGAGTGCCATGCCTGGAGCGGGCCATCCTCTAAGCGGGAGCGCTCCGGGGATCTGCAGCAGCTTATCGGCCGGCCGAGGGACCCTCCCAACCTTTCGCCGCAAGGTGCCGGGCCAGCAGCCCCTCGAGGATGCGGTCGGCGGGGATGCCTCGCAGCCGAAAGGCGGCACCGCCCAGCAGCGCCTCCGCCAGGGCCAGCAGCCGCCGACGGGCCGCCGGCGGCATGCCTTCCACTTCCAGGCTGCCCAACACCGCCCGCGCTGCCACCGCCCACGGACGGCCGGATCGGGGATCCTTGAAATCCGCCGCCGAGCCCAACACGCCGGCGGCGGCGAGCAGATAGACCCCGGCGCCGTTCTTGGCGTACTCCAGAATGCAGCGGGCGAAATCCTCCGCCGTCGCCGCCACCGCCTCTGGATCCACCTCCGTCGCCGCTCCCAAAAAGACCGAGAGGGAGCGGCTGCGCAGGGTCGGCAGCAAATCGAATTGGGACGGCGCCAGCAGCTGAAAGTGTCGCGGAGCGGTGACGTGGGGCTCTTCCAGCGCTTTGAGCAGGGCGTTGGCCGCCTCGCCGGTCAGGCTCTCGGCGCTGGCCACCACGAAGACCTGCCCCCGAGCCTCGAAGGGCGAGACCTGGGCCACCTGCAGCAGCCGGCGCACCGCCTCCACCGAGGTGGAGGTCTTGAGATCGCGTTCCAGGACGTGGAAGTCGGGATGGAAGACCTCGTCGTCGGTCCCCGGCCACTGCAGCCGGCGGCAGTGGTTGCACACACCGCAGGGCCGCTCCTCCGGCGCCGCCGCGCACAGCAGCGTACGCGCCAGCTCGAGGGCGCTGTCACGGCGCCCCTGATCGTCGCCGCCGTGGAGGATGAGGGCCGGGTAGAGCTCCCCGCGACGGGCCAGCTCGAGGGTGTCGGAAAAGCTCACGTGCCCTCCTGGTCCGGCGGCGGCTGGGACGGCACCAGCAGCTCCTCCAGCCGAGCCCGCGTGAGCTGCCAGGCCTGCTCCAGGGGCCCGCTGGTGTCGATGACCGTGAAGCGCCGCGGCTCGGCGGCGGCCAGGGCCAAGAAACCCTCCCGCACGCGCCGGTAGAAGTCGAGCCCCTCGGCGTCCAACCGGTCGACCTCGGCGGTGGCGCGGCGGGCGTGGGACTGCCCACGCTGCTGGGCCAGCTCCGGCGGCAGGTCGAAGAGCAGAGTGTGGTCCGGCCGCCGGTGGTGGGTGGCCAGGCGGTCGATGGCCAGCAGCACCTCCCGGTCCACCCCGCGGCCGGCGCCCTGGTAGGCGAGGGTGGAGTCGGTGAAGCGGTCGCAGAGCACGTGGCGGCCGGCGGCGAGGGTCGGCTCGATCATCTCCACCAGATGCTGGCGCCGGTCGGCGAACATCAGCATCGCCTCCACCCGGCCGTCGATGTGGCCGCGCTCCGGATCGAGAAAGATCCCCCGGATGGCCTGGCCGAGGTGAGTCCCCCCGGGCTCCCGAGTCGTCTCGAAATCGACCCCCTGCCTTTCGAGCCACTCGGCGGTACGCTTCAAATGGGTCGATTTACCGCTGCCGTCGAGGCCTTCGAAGGTGATGAAAAGCGCGTTCATGATCCGGCGAAAGATACCATGAAGGGGTTATTTCCTTGAGATGCCGGGTCTCTCGGCGGTGCCTTGAATTGCTGGCCATGGCTTGGAATGCCAGTGCCCTGGAATACCAGTGCCCTCGAATGCCAGTGCCTTGAGGTGGCGGGCTGGCGCCCGCCCTAAGGGAGCTTGGAACAAGCGGTGGCTCGGAGGAGCCCCCTCACCCCGAAACCAAGCGCCAGCTGTGGGTCTTGACCACCAGCCACACCCGGGCGCCGACGCTCAGGTCGAGGGCCGATACCGCGGCGGGGGTGAGGCGGGCGAACCAGCGGCCGGCGCGGACGTAGATGGTGGAGCCTACGGGGATGATCTCGTCCACCGCCGTCTCCAGCATGTTGCGGGCGGAGAGGCCCTGGGGCTTTTCGGTGGCCAGGAGGACCTCCTCCGCGCCCACCGCCAGCATCACCGAGTCTCCCGGGTCGAGGGCCTCCAGCAGGGGCACGGCGATCTCGCCGCCGCCCTCTAGAGCCACTCGGGTCACTCCGCCCTCGGCGTCGTGGGCCAGCACCGTCGCCTGGACTTGATTCTCGCCGCCCCACTCCGGCCAGCGCAGCAGCACCTCCGGGCGCCGCAGGACGGTCTCCGTGGGGCCCTGGGCCTGGACGCGGCCGTTGTCCAGGAGCAGCACCTCCCGGGCCAGCGCCCGGGCGTCCTCCGGCTGGTGGGTGACGATGAGCATGGGCACCTCCAGATCGTCCCGCAGGCGCTGGATCAGCGCCCGGGCCTGGCGCGCCCGGCGGGGATCGAGGCCGGTGGTGGGCTCGTCCAGCAGCAGCAGGCGGGGGCGGGCCAGCAGCGCCCGGCCCAGGGCCACCCGCCGCATCTCGCCGCCGGACAGGCCGGAGGGCATGCGCTCCATCAGATCCCCCAGCTCCAGAGCTTCCACCAGACGGTCCAGCTCGATCCGCTCCTTGGCGGTGGGCCGCCGGGGGCGCAGGCTGGAGGTACGCCCGTAGAGCAGATTGCGGCGCACCGACAGGTGGGGGAAGAGGGCGCCGTCCTGGGGCACGTAGCCCAGCTGGCGGCGCTCCGGGGGCAGGAAGAGGCCGGAGTCGGAATCTTGCAGCAGCCGTCCGCCCACCCGCACCCTTCCCTCGGCCCAGCGCAGGCCAGCGATGACCTCCAGCAGCACCGACTTGCCGGCTCCACTGGGGCCCAGCACCGCCGCCGACGGCCCCAGCTTCGTCTGCACTTCGATGCGGAAGCCGGTGACCCGCAGATCCACGTCCACCTCCAACACCGGTGGCTCCGCTTGGGGCGCCTCCGGTGTTCTCGGCTCCTGGACACCAGTCTCACCGACGGCTCGACCCTCTCCATCCTGCGCCCCATCTTCGGCAACGCTGTCTTTAGCAACACTGTCTCTAGCAGCACTGTCTTCAGCAGCGCTCTCTTCGAGCAGGCCGTCCCGTTCCTCCACCCCTTCGTTCATCGACGATCGCTCCTCATGACTCCCATCGGCGGCTCACAGCCGCCGTCCCAAAGCCCGTTCTCCCCGCCCCACCAGCCATTGACTCAACAACAGCACGGCGAAAGCCAAGACCGCCGCGAGCCCTGCCAAGAGCAGTGCCCGGCGGTCGTCTCCGATCTGCACCTGCTGGAATAGAGCCAGCGCCAAGGTTTGGGTGCGTCCTGGAATATTACCCGCAACCACGATGGTGGCGCCGAACTCACCCAACGCCCGGCCGAAGGCCAGCACCACGCCGCCCAGGATGCCGCGCCAGGCCAGCGGCAGCTGCACCTCGAAAAAGGTCGCAGCCGGGCCGCGGCCGAGGGTTCGAGCCACCGCCAGCAGCCGGGGATCAACTTCCTCCAACGCGCCGCGGGCGGTGCGCACCAGGAGCGGCAAAGCCATCACTCCTCCGGCCAGCACCACCGCCAGGCCGGTGAAGGCCACCTCCAGCCCGAAGCTGCGGTAGAGCCAGCCGCCCACCGGCCCGCCGCGACCCAGCAGCGCCAGGAGCACGAGCCCGACGGCGGTGGGCGGCAGCACCAGGGGCAGGGTGACCAGGGTCTCCAACACCGACCGGCCGCGCAGCCGCGGCCGACTCAGCAGCCAGGCCAGCAGAACCCCGGGAACGAGGATCCAAGCGGTGCTGGCAGCGGCCACCGCCAGGGTGAAGAGAAGGACGCCGGTGAGATCCATCCGGTGACTCCTCAGGCCCCGGAGGACCCGGAGGTCCCGGCGATCCCGGGAGTTGCGGAAGAAAAGCCATGCCGGCGGAAAATCTCCATCGCACGGTCGCCGCGCAGGAAGTGGCCCCACCCGCGGCTGGCCGCCCCCCGTCCTCCCTGGACTGGTGCGGCGGGATAGGCGATGCGCGGCTCTTCGCCCTCTCCTTGGCTCCAGACCACGCGGACCGCCGGCACCCCACCCCCGGCCGAGACATCACTGGCATAGACGATGCCCGCCGGCAAGTGCCCGCCGGCCACCGCCGCCAGCGCCGCCCGCACATCCGCCGCCGGCACGATGCGGGGCTCGAGGCGAGCCCACAGGTTCTCTCCGGCTGAAGCTTCGATCCAGCGCCGGGCGTAGACTCCCGCCGGCACCGCCGCCGGGTCCGCCAGCGCCAGCCGGTCGAAGCCCTCGAGCTCCGCCAGCGAGGCCAAGCTCTGCACCGGCGAAGTGCGCGGAACCACCACCACCAGACGGTTGGTGAGGAGCTCGAAGACCTCTTCCTCCCGCACCCGCCCCGCCGCCTGGACCACCTCCATCTGCCGCGCGTCCGCGGAGAGGAAGAAATCCGCCGGCGCACCGGCGACGATCTGCCGCGCCAAGACGTTGGAGCCCGCCAGATTGAGCTCCACCGTTTCCCCGCCGGCGGCGCGGTAGGCAGCGGCGACCTCGCCGAGAGCTTCGCTCAAGGAAGCGGCGGCGAAGACCCGCAACGGCGGCTCGGCGCTGCCTTCCCTGGAGCCCCCTGCCCCACAACCCGCCGAGAGCCCGCAGACCGCCAAGAAGAAGCACAGCGCTGCCAGAGCCACCATCCAAGGCCTCGAGAAGCTCGTAAGAAGCGCGCCGAGACGGGTCACCGGGAGCATGGGGCGATGGTATCCGATCCGCGTCCTACCTCGCCTCGTCACCCAGCTCGTTGCCGCAGCACGGCATGCTATACTCCTGCCTCTTCCGGCCCTGTTTTCACCTCTGAATCAGATCGAAATCGAACATCCTGCTGCCGGCCCCCACGACGTGCCCATCGCTGGATCCATCACGAGCTTGAACTACCAGAAATCCTCATCCGCTCCCCGTCGAGAACCTCGCCGCCGTGCCTGGCCGGGGGCTCTTTTGCTGGCGGCACTCTTCCTCTGCGGCGCCTGCGCCGAGCCCGAGCCCGGCGTGCGGGTAGTGCTGATCACTCTCGACACGCTACGCCTGGACAGCTTCACGGGCGTGGCCGGAGAGAACGGGACCGCGGACGGCGGCGTCACCACCATGCCGGAGCTGGAGCGCTGGGCCCAGGGCGGCGAGATTTTCGACCGCTGCTTCTCCGCCACCTCCACCACCCAGCCGTCCCACGCCTCCATGCTCACCGGGCTCCACCCCTGGCAGCACGGCGTCACCCGCAACGGCCAGCGGCTGGCGGCGGAGCTGGTGACGGTACCGGAGAAGCTCCAGGAAGCGGGCTTTGCCACCGCCGCGGTGGTGGCCTCGTTCCCCCTCGCCTCGACCTTCGCCTTCGACCAGGGCTTCGAGCACTTCGACGACCGCTTCGAGCTCGGCAAGCCGGGCTCCCAATGGCGCCAGGACGCGGAGACCGCGGGGCCCCACACCGACGACGAGTCCGACAACGAGACCGAGGACGAGCACGAAGAGGAAGATCCCGAGGAGCAGGCGCCGGATCGCTTCTACAACCTGGCCAACGAGATCACCGACCGCGCCCTGGCGCTGCTCGACGACACCACCGCCTCGCAGCAATTCTTCTGGTTCCATTACTTCGACGCCCATAGTCCCTACGGCGACACCGGCGACGGCGAGACCGTCACCCCCAGCCGCATCCTGAGCCGCGCCGAAGAGGGCGAGCCGGTAGCGCCGGCGGTGGCCGAGGCGCGAGCCCTCTACGATCTCGACGTGCGCTTCATGGACCGCCAGCTGGGACGCTTGTTGGAGCGCCTGGAGGCGGACTCGGAGCGCTATCAAACCCACGTGGTGGTGGTGGCGGACCACGGCGAGAGCTTCGGCGAGGACGGCTCCCTGGCCCACGGCCGGCGCCTGATCCCGAGCCAGATCCACGTTCCCTGCATCGTGCGTTCACCGCTGCTGGGCCCCGGCCACCGCACCGAGGTGGTGGGCTCGGTGGACATCGCCGCCACCCTCGCCGCCCTCGCCGGCGTCGAGGCGCCGGAGATCGGCGGACGCAACCTGCTGGCTCCGCCGGACCGCCCGGCCCGGGCCTTCGGCATGCGCCGCACCTACCGCGAGCCCTACCGCGACCGCCGCCTGGACGGCAGCATGGTCCTGCTGGACCACAACCTGTTTTACCTGGTGGATCGGGACGGTAAAATCTATCGCGGCAACTCCGGAATGTTGATGCCCCCGGCGCCCGGCGCCGAGCTGCCGGAGGAATTCCAGCGCCAGTTGACCCAGCTCTTCTCGACCTTCGAGGAGCAGCTCGCCGGCCGTTCCACGGAGGAGCTGTTGGACGACGAGACCCGCGACGCCCTGCGATCCCTCGGCTACGTCGGCTGAGATCCTCGGCCGGCGCCGACAACCCCGAAAGTCTTTTCTATGACCCAGTCCACGACGACACCTCCGAAAAGCTCCTCCCCGGAAACCACGTCCCCGAGCACCGCCGCCACTGCGCCTACGACGGAAGCAGCTCCCACTGTAGAGGCCGGCAAAGACTCCGAGTTCTTCGACTATCAGCGCTGGGAGGCCCGCCTGCCGGAGATCTCGCAGCAATATGCCCAGGCCAGTCCCTACCCCCACATCCACCTGGAAGGGCTCCTGGACCCGGCGCTGGCCCAGCGGCTGGCGGAGGAATTTCCTGCCCCCGACGCTGCGTCCTGGATCCAATACAAGCATTACAACGAGAACAAGCTTGGCAACACCCGCCGGGAACACTTCCCGGACACCATCGGCCGGGTGGTGGACGAGCTGTGCTCGCCGCGCTTCGTCGCCTGGCTGTCGAAGCTCACCGGCATCGAGGGTCTGATGCCGGACCCCTCCCTGGAGGGCGGCGGCATGCACCAGACGGAGCGCGGCGGCTTCCTCAACATCCACGCCGACTTCACCATGCACCACCACAAGACCAACTGGCGCCGGCGGTGCAACCTGATCCTCTTCCTCGCTGCGCTTCATGCCCCGGTCCCACAGCTCCAAGGCTCCCCGCCATTCCTCCTGCCAGCCGGGATTCAGGAAGAGGATCAGGTT
>JAXHTF010000220.1 GCA_034211275.1 Acidobacteriota bacterium | reverse complement strand
CGCAACAAACCCACCCCCCGTGTCACCCAGAGCACCGGTGCGGCAACCTTGGTAGAAACGGTCTCTGATCCAACAACGGTTCTCGAATGCGCGGGAACGGCGAGGCTGAAGCGGCCTCGGGACGGGTAGCGGGAGTTTCCGCTGCGACGTTCACCCCGGGCTGCTCCATCGCGGGCCCCGTCAGCGAGTGGGATGGGCCGAAGGCGATGCCGTGGTCTGGTAGGAGGTTCCTATGTCTGTCTCTGTCAGCGGGTGGGTCGTACACTTCTCTTCGTGCTCGACGTATCCGCCGCGCTGGAGAAGCACTGTCTTCGGGCGTGCAGCTCTGGCGGTTGCCCTGCTCGGGATCCTTTCTACTGCGCCCGCTCGAGCCTGGAACTTCGATGAGCACTTCGAGGTCGCCACGCGCGCCTACACCCGCGCCTGCGCGACCTTGTGTGATTCGCCGAAGGCTTCTCCACCACTACCGGTCGAAGCGCAGCGCAAGATCACTCTGGCCTGTGGCCCCTGCCGGCTCTACGAGGAAGACCGCGGCCTCGGGACCTTCCCAGGTTGTCGTCAGGTTCTGCGCCCGGACCCGGCCTCTGGCTCGGACAGCCTCGCCGAGGCGGTCTCTGCCAGCTGTCATTCCTTTGTCAGCTCTGCTTTTCACCGGGAGGCCATTGTCTTCGGGCAGTCCTGCGCCATCGCGGGCGACCATTTATCCCATCCCAAGGAGCTCGTGGGGGATCTCTCCGGCCGTCAGGCGGCGAGCCCGGCCCGCTTCCTCCAACAAGTCCTCAGGAATCGCAAACACTTTGCACCGCATTCCATGGAGGAGTACCAGAAACTGCACGCCGCGGCGATCCAACAAGCCTTGGGGGAGCTGCCCCGAGGCAGCGCGTCGGCGGCGAGCTCGCTCCTGGACCAGGCCTTGGCGAAGGAATCCTTCGCCTGTCACTACCTGCAGGATTCCTTCGCTGCCGGTCATCTGGGGTTCAACCGTGGAGCGAGCAGCAACACCCCCTCGCGCCTCTTTCACAATCATTGGAATCGCCTCGGCCGCTGCGTCAGGAACGCACCCTATGACGCTCCCTGGGCCGCCTTCGGAGACGGAATGCTGTGCTCCGCCGACAACGCCGAGAACCTCTGTCGCTTGTCGGAAGCCACGTATCTGTCAATTCTCAACACTCTCACGGCGTTCGTTGAAGGGAAGCGTTCCGATAGCGAAGGATGGGGAATCCGGACGCTGCTCCCCCTGCAATACGCCAACGCCGGCCCGAAGATGCTGGACCCCCTCGACATCGTGACTCTTCCCTTCAGAGTGAGGCCCCTCAACCTCCGGAGGAGTGGGTCCGAGACGAGGCCGAACAGAGCCTATGAGATCTCCCACTACCACCCGTACGTAGATCCGGAAGCCCGCAAGCTCTCCTCCTCGGACCTGTGCCGGGAGCTCACCCAGGCCAGCGAGCAGGGCGAGGACTTCCACGAAACCGATACGAGACACTTTTATTACTTGGGCATCGGCGAGTCCACCCGGCCCGCCGTCACAGGCTTCTCTCTTTCCCTCTACACCCTCGGGGCGGGGCTTCGGGACGACTCCGACGGAGCAGCGGCCCTGGTGGGCGCCTCCTTCGCATTCTCCCTCCGAAAAGACCTCTGGGGAGGCCTCCATCCCCTCTCCGCCAACTATCGCCTGGGCATCGGTCAAGGAGACTGGGGAGGAAGCCGGAGCACTCTATTCGATCTCAGTGTCGGTTTCCCGCTGGCCTTCACCCACGAGGGCCTGCTGACTCATGAGATCGTGGTCGGAGTGATCGGAGCCGCCAGGAAGGGTTCCTTCGAGCCGTCTCCCCACCTCAGCTACCGGTTGGGCGCCGAGGTAGAACGGTTCATCCTCTTCGTACAGGTTGGCAGAGCCTGGCAGGGTGAGGGCGACCTCGCGGTGTCCGCGGGGTTGAGCCTCGGTTTCGGGGCGCGCGGTGGCGGGCCGATTCGACTGATCGACCGAAGACAAAAGAGACGATAGCAGCCCCTGCGGGCCGGCTCCGGCGGGCTCCGGCGGGCTGCCCAGCCCCCGTAGACAGACCGAACCATCGCGGCCCGCTTGGAGTGCACCGAGCTTCGGTGACCTGCTGCCCACGCACCGACACCGGGCCGGGCTCGCCCTCCAAGCTGCCCCTGCAACTCCAACGATTGATTCCGGAGGCTCCGGTGCGGTCCCGCAACACCGCGTCCGACGCTGGCAAGCCACCGCGGATCGAACCCGGCGCGCTCCAGATCCTTCGGGCTTCTCTCTTTCACCCTCGGTTGCTTCTCTTATCTTTCTGTTGGTGAACCGCTCTTGGTGAACCGGCCGACCACTGCATCGAAGGCCAGTCCGCCGATCACCCCCAACAGGAAGGCGCCGAGAAGATTGAGGATCGGTACGCCGCTCAAGGCCTCGGCCCAGGCGAACCTGGCCTCGAGCAGCGAGTGCAGCTCGAAGGCCTGCAACAGGAACATCAGGAGTCCGCCAAACAGGCCACCGGCGACGACGCGGACGAACCGCCCTTTCCGTTGCCCTCGGGTGAGCTGAGAAAGCCGGAAGAAGGCTCCAAAAAGCCCTCCCAGCACTGCCGCGATCAGCGGCCACCAGGCGATCCCATAGACCACCGTCAGGTGGGCGGATCCCAGGCCCACCGCCTGAGCGGTGAGCTCGTAGGTCCCGTGCTGGGAGAGCTCGAGCACGGTGTCGGCCAGCGGCCTGCCGGCCTCGATTTTGATCTCCCCGGGCAGCAAGGAACCGGAGGGGCCCGTAACCTCCAGGAAGACGCTCACCGGCTCGAGGGCTTGGGTGAGCTCCTCCTGATCCGAAATCAGCTCCAGAACCACCGGCATCTTAACTTTGGCGACGCCATAGATCTTCTGCTGCCCTCGTGAAGAAAACCGCAGTCCTTCCGGAACCGGAGCCCGGAAGTGGATCTCTGCCGGATCGCTCCGGTCCACTCCCCACAGCCCCTCGACGCGAACCGTGCCGGGCTTCGTCGTGGAGAGCGTCGCGGGCTCGCTCCGATCACTGCCGCGTTCGATGTTGAGCTTCGTCGGCGCCAGTGTTGGACGGTTGGGAGCCTGCGCGACGAGCTTGAGGGACAGCGGCAGGCTTCGGCGCTGTGGGGTGCCGTCGAGGGTCCAAAACGCCAAGATCTCCACCGGCGGATACTCTCCGGCCCAAGGCCAGGCCTCTTCGCGGTCGACCATCAGCAGTAGGCTGCCCTTCTCCGAGGTGATCGGTTCGGTGTCTTCGGAGCGGGTCTGCTGTTGCACGAACACGGGGCCGGTCTGATTTTCGAGCTGCACGCGGTTGTCCACCCAGAACCGAGGCTCTACGCTCGGCTCGGACTCCGCGTCTCCAAACACCAGCCGCAAAGGCGCGCCATCGGCGCTTTGGATCGACTGCCGTAGCTGCCGCTGGAAATCCCTCTCCGCCGCGCTGAGCTCCGCATCTTCCGGCACGGAGCCAGAGACCAACCACTGCAGGTGCTCCTGCACCCGCGCATCGGAAAGCTCCGCCGGCACCTCAAGATCCACAGTTTCCGGCAGCTCCCCTGCCAGCGGTGGCGGCGCGATCTCCTGACCTTCTGAGAGCGGTTCGTTCTCGGAACCGGATTCCCGAGGTGGCTCGGCCTCCACAATGGGAGGCCGCGGACACGAGACGATTTCGAAAGCCGGAACCCATCCCTCTGCCCGTGCTTCGATCCTCCACAGACCGAACTCCCTGGGCCGTACCCGTAGCGAAACCATCGACCTTCCCGCCGGGACGATCACTGCTCGGGTCTCCATCAGCGCCTCCCACCCGGCCAGGCTGACCTCGACGTCTTGAGAAGCCTCGGTGGGCTCGCCCCCCGGCCCCAACAATACGATCTCAACGGGGGTTTCCACTCCCCTCTCCAGACTGAGCGCTGCCAGCTCCAGCCCCAACCGCCCTTCCGCTGCAGCCGACGGCAACGCCCCCACCATCGTCAACAGTGCAGCCGCTACCCACGCGCAGCCAGCCCATCGAACTCCACCGAAAGCCGCGTAGATCATGGCTTCTTCTCCTTGCCCGTCGAGGATTTTCTTCCATCCTACCCGAAGAGACGGACGCAACTCCGGTCTTCCCCCGCTAGCCTCGTCCGTCCCCCGCACCCGAAGCTTGGGGCCCAACCCTGCCCGCCCCGGTGATCGCCAGCGGGGCGGATCTCAGCGAGGTGTACGAACCAAGATTCGGCGGAACAAGACCTCTCGCGGCAGAACATAGGGCCTCGAGCAGGCTCACCGGTCTCCAGGTTAGCCGTCGCGGACCCCACGTCTGAAGGCGGCCGCCGCGTGTCGAGCGCGATCCTCGCAGTTTCCAGCCCCCTCCTGCTGAAAATCCCCAATCCGGTCCGTCTCAACGAATGATCGACGATTCAGCCTCGTGAATGAACCGATGCCTTGAGATCGTCGGAGCTCGTCTCTAAGGACGAAAAGGAGGACAAGATGACCGCCAAGCTCAAGATCAGGCGTGAGCTCGACGTGTCGAAGCTCGATCAGCTGACGGTAACGATCAACACTCAACCCATCGACTTCAATGGCCACGTTGCCGAGCTCGACCTGAAGGTGGGTCGGGTCTACTACGTCACCGCTTCGTTCGTCGTCAACGCGAAAGACACGGAGCTCACCCTGCGCTTCATTCCCCCGACCGGGCACCGAGTCAAGTTCTTGGACTACCCCGACGACGACACCTCCCAAGTCACCTGGAAGCGGAACCCGTTGAACCGGCCCTGGTTCGAGTTTCGTCGCCTCTACCTGGAGGAAACGTCATGAAAACCTATCTTCGGATGGTAGCCATCGCACTCTCCATCGTTGTGGCAGCGCCCCTTCTCTCTCAGCCGCCGCTGCCAGCCTCAGATCTAGCGAAGTATTGTGCGGATCTCGCCCCGCAGACGCAGGAGCAAAGGAGAATGATCGCTTTGTGCAGGGAGGCCTTTGATGTAGAGCTCGAGGTGGGAGACGGCAGTGGCGCCGACCTCAGTAAAGCATCGAACGCCGTGATCGAGGTCGGCAACGACGGCGAGAAAGCGACCTTGCAGCTCAGCCGCGCCTGGATCGGCTCGAAATTGACGGCCACGGCAACCGCCTCGGTGAACAAGGACAGCGGCCAGGCCGAGTTCGTCGGCTTCGCCGATCAGGTGGGCGCGCAGAAGCTCGGCCTGGAGTACAACTACATCCTGTGGCCTGTGCTCGATCTATATCGGCTGCATGATACAAGGCTGCCGAGCGATGCCAGCGGCTATGCAGAGCTCCTTCAAATACAGCACCAGCGACTCTACGATTGTCGATCAGCGCTCCACCGAGTTCGAGAAGTGCGGTCTGATGAGATTGGAGAGGGAACTTGGAGCACTCAAGCCGAAGCGGCTTTCCGCAGCACTCAAAGCCTGGAACTACCGTCGGTTCAGGAAATTGACCAATACATGAAGTGGACATCCGACCCGGACCGACTCCCCGACCAAGCCCCAGGCTATGACCCGGAGGTCGCAGCGAGAGTCCAGGCACTGAACAAGATCGCAGATGAAAGAACGGCCCCCTGCGGCACCTCTACAGATATCGCTCTTTCGCTGATCACCGCCGACTTGATCGACCGGGGCCTCTTAACAGAGAAGCGAACCGCTCCTCTCTTCGGCCTCAACGCCTCGGTCGGCAGAACGGAATTCACCTTTCTAGACCGCGACTTGCTAACAACCACGAGCGAGTTTGGCAAGACCTCCGACAACGAATACCCCACCAGCCTGGGCGTACGCTTCGGAGTGCTCTTCCTCGCCGATGGGATCCGACGGCAGACCGAGTCGTCTCTTGTTCTCTCCTACAGCCGCGAGCGGGGGTACGAAGCGGCAAAAAACATCACCTTTTGCGAACCGGTCGATGATTTCGAGGATTTCTCTGCCCTGGCGGATTGCCAGGACATCGCCCGCGGGGCACCGAGCGGCGTCGAATCCGACCTGCTGACGCTCGAGTACCGCAGGAAGTTCGGCAAGGCGGGCCTAGCCCTGCGGGGTTTTCACCGCACTAAGAGCGGCCAGCCGAATGACTTCGGCTTCGAGGTTCCCATCTACTTCATCCCCAACAAGGACGGCAATTTCCAGGGCGGATTGACCTTCGGGTGGAGTGATCAAGCGGACAACGTAACTCTCGCCGTGTTCGTCGGCCGCAAATTCGAGATCTTTGAGTAAAACAGAGGAAGAAACACCATGAGCGTGACGTTCACCGCATCGAACCAACGCACCACCGCCGTCTGGCTGGAGCTCGACGGTGTTCCACGAGCCAGCGGCTCAGGCCGATTGAATGCCGGTGAGACGCGCCAGATCCAGGGGCAAGCGGGACAGACTTGGGTGGCCCGTGGTCCTTGGGAGCACGACGGTATCGTCGCCGTCTACGAGCCTACGGATCGCGTTCCAACCTGGAGTATTCTTGAGCCTAGCACCGGGCTACCGGAGGAGCTGGAGCGTTTCAATAACGGCTTCTACTCCGAGTCCCTCGCAACGCCACAAGAGTTCCTGCGACCCGATCAGGTTCTCAAGACGATCTTTCTTTTCGTCGACTTCAGCGACGCACCGGCGGCGGGAGCGTCCTGGAGTGACGAAGCGAGAATCATCCAGCGCATCAGCGGCGGTGCGGATCGCTGGCTGCAGGACACCTCCTTCGGCCAGTCCGGCCTGACGGTCGCGCGCCAGGCCGGATGGCGTCGCATGCCGAAACCGGCGACGGCCTACTCCGACGCTCTCTGCCGATGCCTCTCCGGCTCGGCCCGGGAGTATCTCGAAGACGTCGCTGCGCTCTTCGCTGGCGATGTGGACTTTTCGCTCTACGACTTTCTGTGCGTGGTGGCCGCGAAGACCGCCTCGCTCGATCTTTCTCCAGCCTGGTCGGGTCTGCCACCCGAGGGCCCCATTCCGACTGCGAACCATCCCATCTCCCACGCCATCACCTTCGGCGCCGACAGCTACGATTCCCAGACCGACCACCGCCTCCTGCTCCACGAAGCCCTTCACCTCTGCGGCCTCCCGGACCTCTACGATGGCGGCTCTGTAGAAGGTGCGGGTAAGGCCAACTTTTCGAGCAAGTTGGTTGGTCCTTGGGATCTGATGGCCGACCATCAGGAGACCCACCATTTGCTCGGATGGCACCGGCTCAAGCTCGGTTGGCTCCATCGATCTCAGGTGCTCACGCACTTCGGAGGCGGGCAATTCGAAATCGAGCTCACCGATTGGACGAAAGAGGACGGGATCCACTGTCTGATGGTGCCCCTCCAACCATCTCCTGTCGAGACCGGCAACTCGGAGATTGACGCGCACAACGCCAAAGTCTCCAGAGCCTATTTGATCGAGCCAGCGCCTGGCGGCGGAGTGCTCGTCTACTCTGTCGACGCCAGCGTGCCGACCTGGGAATGCCCGATTCAGATCCGTGGCGACAAGAGCGAGGTTCGCCTGCCCGGCCTGATCCAACCCGGCAAGACCTATCGGCACCTGAGCTCCGGGCTCGCAGTCGAAGTACTCCAGGAGACGCAAGACGGCTGTCGGGTTGCCGTCTCGGCGAATTGACTTCAGCCCCAGCCGCTGTCGAGCTTCTGGCCGTCGAGGTAGTAGCCCTACAACCCTCTCATCCACGAGTCAGATCCCTACACCGGCCCCGGCACCGCCTTTCCGGGCCCCCGGCGAACCCAAAGCCGGAAGTCTCCCCCGCGGTCCGTCTCACCCTCTGAAACCACCACGCTGAGACCGAGCTCGATGAGCTCGCGCAGACCACGGAGGCGAAGAAAGATGAGACAGACCCAGATCGTGATCGCCCCCGGACAGCCGCAGTCCTATGACCAAGTGCTCGAGGCTCTCGCCGCTTGGGTGGTGGACCCGAGGAACGGCCAGCGGTTGCTCGAGCTCATCGAAGCCACGCTGCTCGCCCGCGTGGCACCGTACACCCGGGAGCTGGGCCAGGCCTACCGCCGGATCTATCGCCGGCCGACGACGCGCAACTGCAATGCGCTGATGCGGGTCGAGGCCAGGCCGCCGACCCTCTACAACCCGCACCGCTACTACACCGCCATGCGCGATCAGCTGCTCGAAGGCTTCGAGTTGCTGGAGACCCATCCGGTGTTCTCCAACGTCGGTCTGCGGAGGGATCTGCTGACCCTCAAGGCCCGAACCTTGACCCTCTTCTTCACCCCCCAACTGACGCGCTCACGCCGTCGGTCCGAAAATCAGCGCTCGCTCCTCGATGCCCTCGACCAGCTGGTCGGCGCTTCCGAGCTCGACTTCACCGCTTCGCTCTATTTCCTGCGCCGCAGCCTCGCCGCCAAAAGCCGAGACTACAACCCGGTGCTGCTGACCAATCTCAGCTTTCTCGTCTACCGCCGCTACGAGCATCGCCGCCGCGAAGGGCACCCAGCGCGGCGAGCGCGGGGGAATCTCGAGCTCCTCCTCCGCCGCGTCCGCCGCACCGGCTCGACCCCGCGAACCCGCACCGGCCGCAACCTCCTGCAACACTGGGCCGATACCGCGGAAGCTCCTGAAGCCCTGGAAGCCTGGAGCGCCATGGTCGCCGGTGAGAGCCGCTTCGAAACCCGGGCGATCGCGCGCCGACTGCGCTGAAACCCAGCTGGAGCCACGGGAAGGCTTAGCAGCCCCTGGCAAGAGTCGGACGCCAGCGAGAGCCAGAAGCTCTTCGCTGAATCAAGGCCAGACAACCGCAGGCGATGCCGGTATCGGCGAGGTTCTCGAACGAAGATTCGGTGCGAAAGAGCCGCTCGTAGCGCAGCTCGACCTTCACCACGGGCTGCCAAGGCCCTGAGTGACGAGCTCGTGGACCAGCTTTGCTTTCTATTGAGGAAGGTAGCCGGCGTCACGCGGGCCAGGGAGGTGTTTCGGCCCTGTAGGTGATGACCAGCAGGATGTCTTCGATGCGCCCTTCAGCGAAGAGGTCCTTGTCGGCAGGCAGCGTCAGGCTCCAGGTGCCGGCACAGGGTTGTCCCACGAGGTTGCTCCAGCCGCCGGCGTTGGATCCCCGGGTGCTGATCCGGCCGTCCACGGTGATGGCTTCGCCGCCCAAGGGACACTCGGCACCGTCGGCCTGGAACTGGACGACCACAGGCACCTCCGGCAATCCCTCCTGAGAGCCTGCCAGATAGAGCACCACGTGCTCGATCTTGAGGCTGGCGTCTTCGAGGTTGGGGGGAAAGTCCTCCCGGCCCGTGGTGAAGGTGACGACCCTCGAGGTCGCCGCCGGGTCCGGGTTGTGGAGGTCGTACCAGGCGTCGGCGAATTGATGGCGAAAGCTGTAGGCGCGATCGGCGCTGATGCGGCGGTCGAGGTCCTGGATCACCTGCTGCCGGTACTCGTAGCTATCGAGGGCGGTGTATTCGAGAGTGAACAAGACATCGAAGAGGGTCCGGTAGTCGAAGGGATTGGACGCCTTGGGCAGGCGCAGCTCCCACCAGGTATCGACGCCGAGGCCCTCGAAAGGCAGCAGCATCTCGGACGATGGGGCGGCCAGCTCGAAGACGCCGGATGCATCGTTGGGGGCGCCGAGGGCCACCGACTCCGGGGCCCGGCGGAGGATCTTCCTCTGGAACCGCCCGGTCTTGCCGACGACGACCCACGACAGCCCCGAGGTGGAGAGGGTCGCACGGATGCCGGTGGTCGGCGGAATCAGCGCCACCACCGACACCCGGATCCGCCGAATCAGGCGCAGGTAGTGGCCCGGAAAGTCGCGGTCGAAGATCTCCAGGGCGGTGCGGAAGCCGAGCACGCCGGTCTCCCGGAAGACCTGGAAAGCGTAGGGATCCAGGCTCGCCAAGGAGAGAGTGCGGGTGAGCTGCTGCTTGCGCTGGGCGGTTTCGAAACGGTATTGATCGAGGCGATGAAGATCGGCGAGGAGCCTCGCCGAGCCGGTGAGGCCACGGCGGTCGGGCCCGGATTCTCCCGACATGGAAGCCAACGGGTCGTCCGAAGGGGGCTGCCAATAGTCGGCCTGGATCAATCCCTGCACCGCCTCCTGCCGCTCGAAGGCGAGCTGGCTCTCCGCCAGCCGGGCCGCCGCGGTGGCCTCCTGCAGAAAGTAGTCGTAGATCCCTTCGAGCACCTCGCTCATCCAATCGTAGAGCTCTTCGTTGGTGAATTTCGTCGCCAGGAACTCCGCCGTATCGGTGGCGAAATCGGTCTCCATCTGACTGATGGTCCGCTCCTGCCCGACGATGCGCACGCGATCCTGGGCGAGCTCGATCTGTTGATTGCCGATGAGAGTGTCCTGCTGGGCGAGGCTCTCCAGGAAGATCCACTCCTGGAGGCGGCGTTCGAAGCTGGCCCAGGTGGCGTAGATCGAGCCGCGTATCCCGGTAGCGGTAATGGCTGAGGCTGTGGCGCTTTGAAGGTAACCTGCAGCGGCTTGGCC